>NZ_JAQUZF010000047.1:0-19916 GCF_028691475.1 Anaeromusa sp. | reverse complement strand
TGACCAGGGTACGAACTTTGAGCGCTTTCAGATAGTAGGCGTCGTAATAACCGGAGCTTAGGGCATAGGTGCCCAGCATAATGCGGCGTTTTACTTCCGCCCCGAAAGCCTCGCTGCGGGTCTTCTTATACATGCTGACAATGTCATTGCCCTCGGCGCTGCGATGACCAAAGCTGACGCCGTCATAGCGAGCCAAATTGGAGCTGGCTTCCGCCGGAGCAATCAGGTAATAAGCAGTCAACGCATATTCCGTATGCGGCATGGATACTTCTACGCAAGTAGCGCCCAGTTCTTCGATGCGGGCGATAGAGGCGCGCACCGCCTTCTCTACTTCTGGGTCCATCCCTTTTACAAAGTATTCTTTGGGAATGCCCACTTTCAAGCCGCGAATGTCTTCCACCAGCGCCTTGGTATAGTCAGGCGCTTCTTGGTTGATGGACGTTGAGTCCAAAGGATCGTGCCCGGCAATAGCGTTGAGTACCATTGCACAGTCCGTGACGTTGCGAGTCAACGGTCCGATCTGGTCTAAAGAGGAGGCAAAAGCTACCAAGCCAAAACGAGACACTAGACCATAGGTAGGTTTCAAGCCTACAATACCGCAGTACGCCGCCGGTTGACGAATGGAGCCGCCTGTATCTGAGCCAAGAGCCCAGATGGCTTCGCCTGCTGCCACAGCAGCAGCCGAGCCGCCGCTGGAGCCGCCGGGAACTGCCGCCAAGTTCCAGGGATTGTGCGTAGGAAAAAACGCGGAGTTTTCCGTAGAGCCGCCCATAGCGAATTCATCCATATTGGCCTTGCCCACCATGACAAAATCCTGCGCCGCCAGTTTTTTCATGACCGTCGCATCATAAGGAGGGATAAAGCGCTCCAGCATGCGCGACGAGCAGGTCGTACGCACGCCTTTGGTACACATATTATCCTTGATCGCACTAGGAATACCTGCCAAAGGAGATACGGCTCCCCCTTGAGTGATTTTCGCGTCAACCGCTTTCGCCTGAGCCAACGCCGCCTCATCAAGACGAGTCACATAGGCTTTCACATCGTTTTCTACCGCCCCTACGCGCTCTAGTACGGAACGCGTAATTTCCTCAGACGTCACTTCGCGCTGAGCTAGGCGGGTATGTAATTGGTGCAAGGATTGCTGCCACAAATGCATGCTCATCGCCCCTTTCTAACCTTCTACAATCTTGGGAACCTTAAAGTAGCCATCTTCGGCTTCGGGCGCATTAGAAAGCGCCAAATCATGATCCAAGGAAGGGCGCACTTCATCTTTGCGCAGCACGTTTTGCAAAGGAA
The DNA here is from genome assembly GCF_028691475.1 of Anaeromusa sp. Lineage (NCBI taxonomy): Bacteria > Bacillati > Bacillota > Negativicutes > Selenomonadales > Sporomusaceae > Anaeromusa > Anaeromusa sp. The sequence goes on along the minus strand of NZ_JAQUZF010000047.1, from coordinate 18,620 downwards.
GCACATGCGCCGTCGGCTTGACATCCGCTACATCCAAGTTTTCCATCATTTCTGCGTAATCCAGAATGGAATTGAGCTGCCCGGTAAAGGTCTCCAGTTCGCTTTCGGAAAACTCCAGACGCGACAAGAGAGCTACTTTTTCTACATCTTTTTTATCGATTTTCATTTCTACTCTCACCATCCTATTTGACAGTTTAAAGGGTATATTGGTTCATTATAGCACATTTTTATTCCGCCAACAGCGCCAAGAGCGCCGCTTCATCCAAGACTTTTACGCCCAGGGTTTGCGCCTTTTCCAGCTTGCTTCCCGCCGCTTCGCCGGCCACGACATAACTGGTCTTTTTGCTGACGCTGCCGCTGACCTTGCCGCCTTGCGCCTCAATCAGCGCGCCTGCTTCCTGGCGGCTCAGCGACGGCAGCGTGCCGGTAAGCACAAAGGTCAACCCTTGCAAACGATTGGCGCCTGCTTCTCGGGTCATTTCCTCTGTCATCACTACGCCGGCCTCTTGCAACCGAACTACCAATAGCTTAACCGCATCTTTTTGCAAATATTCCAGGATGCTCGCAGCCATTTTAGCGCCCACTTCCGGCAATGCCGTCAGCGTCGCCTCATCTGCTTGTTGCAGCGCCTCCATCGAGCCAAAGGCTCTCGCCAGCGTCCGCGCCGCTTTGACGCCTACATGGCGCATACCTAACGCAAAAAGCAGCCTGGACAAGCCCGCCTGCTTACTGGTCTCAATGGCCGCCAAGAGATTAGCAGCCGATTTTTCACCCATGCGCTCTAGCGCCGCTACCGCTTCCACGTTCAGCGCGTAAAAATCGGCAGGGTCTCTTACCAAGCCTGCCTTGAGCAAGGCTTGCACTACTGCCGGTCCCAGGCCGTCAATATTCATAGCGTCGCGAGAGGAAAAATGAATCAACCCTTCCCGCAAAAGAGCCGGACACGCCGGATTGACGCAGCGATGCGCGACTTCCCCCGCCATTCTTTCTACCGGTCCGCCGCATTCGGGGCACTCTTTCGGCATCGAAAAAACGCGTTCTGCGCCAGTTCTCTTTTCCGGCAGCACCGCCAACACTTCCGGGATGATCTCCCCGGCCTTGTGAATGCGCACGGTATCCCCGATGCGGATGTCTTTCTCTCGCAAATAATCTTCATTATGCAGCGACGCCCGGCTAACCGTCGTTCCCGCCAACCGCACCGGTTCCAGTACCGCCGTAGGCGTCAGCACGCCTGTACGTCCCACGCCGGTTTCAATGTCCAGCAGCACTGTCAGCGCCTGCTCCGCCGGAAATTTGTAAGCCATAGCCCAGCGCGGATCCTTCGCCGTGCTCCCCAGCTGCTGCTGCGCGGCCAGAGAGTCCACCTTCACCACCAAGCCGTCGGTTTCATAAGGCAGCTCATGGCGCAAAGTGTCCCATTCTTCACAGCGCGCTATTACTTCATCCATCGCAGCACAAAGCCGATATAGCGGATTTACTTTAAAACCCGCTTCCTTCAAGTAGTTCAAGAACTCCGAATGCGCCTGCCACGCTAACCCTTCGCAAGCTCCATGACCGTATAAAAAAGCGTCCAATTCCCTGTCGGCGGTCACTTGCGGATCCATCTGGCGCAAAGAACCAGCCGCCGCATTGCGCGGATTGGCAAAAGGAGCTTCGCCGTTTTCTTCTTTTTCCTCATTCAGACGTTGGAAGGATTTTCGCGGCATAAATACTTCGCCGCGTACTTCAAGGAGCGCCGGCACTATGCCGTTCACCGGACGCAGTTTCAAAGGAATGGAGCGAATGGTCCGAACATTGGCAGTCACGTCCTCACCCTCTACGCCGTCGCCCCGGGTAGCCGCCCAGCGCAGCACACCGTCTTGATAGCAAAGATTGATCGCCAAACCGTCAATCTTGGGCTCCACAACGTACTGCACATCCTGGCGGTCCAAAGCCCCTGTCACGCGGCCGTGAAAGGCCTGCAGTTCTGCGGCGCTAAAGGCGTTAGCCAAGCTCTTCATCGGCTCTAAATGCCGCACTTTGCCAAAGCCGCTGGCTACCGCCGCTCCAATGCGCTGCGTAGGAGAGTCCGCCGTTTTCCACTGCGGATAAGCTTCTTCCAGTTGCTGCAACCGTTGCAGCAAACTGTCAAATTCTGCATCCTCCACCAATGGCGCATCTAAGACATAATAATGATAGCTGTATTCCTGCAGCCGCTGCCGCAGCTCTTCCATTTCTTGGCGCGCTGCGCCTTCCTGCGAGGCAGTCAATCCTGCCACTCCTTCCAATACTATGCTTTACTGATCGGGGCAAATTTCACGGCCAAGGTCTTAATGCCTTGTCCTTCAAAAGCCACTTTCAATGTTTGATCCTCGCCGCTGCCGCTAACGCTGACAACGGTGCCTACGCCCCATTTGCCGTGTTTAGCCTTCTCACCAGGCCGCCATACCTCATGCGTCGCTTCACTATCGCGCGCCTGCGTATGCGGCGTCAGTCCCAAAGAACCGCCGCGATGCAGCGGCACCACCGGCCGAGGCGGCAAAGCCGCTTTAGCCGCGGCAAAACGAGCACGTCCGCTTTGGTGATCCAAGCCGCTTTCCGGCATTTCCTGCAAAAACCGTGACGGAGGAAACTGAGTGCTGCGACCATAGATATTGCGGCTCATCGCGTGAGACACATAGAGTTTTTTCTGCGCCCGCGTAATACCCACATAGCAGATGCGCCGTTCTTCTTCCACTTCCGCTTCGTTCATCAACGTCCGCGCATGCGGGAAGATGCCTTCTTCCAGACCCGTCAAAAAGGCCACTGGAAATTCCAAGCCTTTCGCTGCATGAAGGGTCATCAGCGTAACCCGCCCGTCGCCCAATTCGGCGTCATCCACATCCGACACCAAAGCTACACGAGTAAGGAAATTTTCCAGATTGTCTTCCATATCACCGATAGCAAAATCCCGAGCCACCGTTAATAACTCCTGGAGGTTTTCCAACCGGTCTTCGCCTTTTTCGTCTTTCTGCAGTTCCGCCACATAGCCGGACTCTTCCATGACGGCTTTCACCAAGTCATAGGTGCACACCGTCGGCGTGCGGCCCATCAAATCAAAAAGCAAGCCGGCTAATTCATCTAGATGTTTGCGCGCCCGAGGGGATACGCCAGTCTCCAGATCCGGATTAGAAATGACTTCAAAGAGCGTCATGCCGGAACGGGTTGCATAGTCGGTTAATTTAGACACCGTCGTATCGCCGATGCCGCGTTTAGGCACATTTAAGATACGCAGCAAATCCTGCGAACTATTGGGGTTATAAAGCACTCGCAAATAGGCGATAATGTCTTTAATTTCTTTACGATCATAGAATTTCACATTCCCCACCATGACGTAAGGAATGGCATGTTTCATCAGGCCTTCTTCAAGAGCGCGGGACTGGGAATTGGTGCGGTACAAAATCGCCATATCCCCATAGGGCAAGCTTTCATCTTTGCGATGCTTCTGAATGCTCTCCGCCACAAAGCGCGCCTCGTCCCGTTCATCTACCGCCTCATAGCAGGTGATCGGCTCGCCGCCGGCGATGTCTGTCCAGAGGTCTTTCGGCTTGCGGTTGGAATTGTTGGCAATCACGGCATTGGCCGCTTCCAAAATCACTTCCGTAGAGCGGTAATTTTGCTCCAGCTTGATGACCTTCGTCTCTGGATAATCTCGTTCAAAATCGAGAATATTACGGATATCCGCACCGCGCCAGCCATAGATACTCTGGTCGGCGTCTCCTACTACGCACAGATTGCGATGATGCGCCGCCAGGTGCTTGGCCAGCAAATACTGCGCCCGGTTGGTGTCCTGGTATTCGTCAATTAATATATGGGAAAACCGTGTCTGATAGCGTTGCAGCACTTCCGGCTTTGTTTCCAGAATGCGCACCGCTAAGAGCAGCAGGTCGTCAAAATCAAGAGCGTTGTTTTGTACCAATTTCTTTTGATACAGTTCATACAGTTCCGCTTCCTGTTTGGCACGGAAATTATCGGCATTCCGGGCATATTCCCCTGCATCTTGCAGAGCATTCTTGGCATTAGAAATCAGGCCCTGCATGCTTCGAGGAATGTACTGCTTGTCGTCAAGATTGAGTTCTTTCAAGCATTCCTTGATCATCGCCAAGGTATCGCCAGCGTCATAAATGACGAAATTGCGATTATACATGCCCAAACTTTCAATTTCCAGCCGCAAAAAGCGCGCGCAAAAAGCATGGAAGGTACTGAGCCACAACTGGCGCGACATATCTCCCACCATTTTATTAACCCGCTCTTTCATCTCCAGCGCGGCTTTGTTCGTAAAGGTAATAGCTAGGATGGAGGAAGGCGCCACGCCCTGCTCCAACAAGTAAGCAATCCGGCAGGTCAAAACCCGCGTCTTGCCGGAACCGGCACCAGCCATAATCAGCAACGGCCCCTCTGTATGGCGCACCGCCTCCGCTTGTGCTGGATTAAGACCTTCTAACAGTTGGCTCATGACGTTTTGTCCTCCTCATTCTGCAATCGAAAACGCTTCCTTCAACAACGGCACTCCGGCCTGCTTTAAACGTTCTACCGCTTGGCGCGCCGCCTCTTCCGAATCCAGGCGCATTGCCAAACCTTCACAAGAACCGCTTAGCTGTCGCGGCACCGCGATCAACTTTCCAGGCAATCCTGCCTGGAGCAACAGTTTTTCCGCCCGATACGCCTGATACACCGAAGGAAACGTGATTACCCAATACGGCATCGTGTCTCCTCTTTTCTTCTACGAATCGATCCGCCTTAACTAATATAGTATAGCAAAAAATGCCGCTTAACGCCAGGATTCCAAGGTATCCTTCGCCTTTTTAGACATTTTTGCGCAGTGTCAGCGTCCATTCGCCCTCTCCGGCGGCACAAATCCATTGCCAGCCTTGAGAGGCGGCCAGCTTGCCAATATTTTCCCAAGCTGCCGGTTCATCCACCAAGACTTCAAGTTCCACTTCCCCGGCATCCATGGCTTCTTTGGTTTTCATCAATGGAATGGGACAGCTAAGTCCTCTCATATCCAGTCGCTTCATCGCTCAGTTTCCTCCTTAGACCGCTTCTTTACAATGCAAATAGCCGATGGCCGCCGTAACAACGAGGCCAGCCGCTACCGCTACTTGCCCGTTCCAAGCCAGCCCAGCCGGGCTTCCAGCTGTATTCAAACCATGGGCCACTGCCGCTCCCGCCAGCATGCCCAGCACGCAGGCAGCAGCATCCAGATTGCCTTCGCCAGCCTGGATCAGCTGCCGCAAAGGACAGCCTCCTGCTAGCGTAGCCGCCAAGCCCACCAGCATCAGTCCTAAAAAGTTCCACAAATGCATGGTATGCGCCAACGGCTGCGCATCAAAACCAAGCTTAAAAAAGCCAAAAGCTAAATTACCCGCCAAGGCGGCTAAAAAAAGCACGCCATAGATTTTCAGCAAGTATGTATCTTTCACTAAAATAAAATCCCGAATCCCCCCTGAAAGGCACATTCTCGTTTTTTGCGCCGCCACCCCGGCCAGCAAGCCAAAAACCAAGCTCATCACAATCGGGGCATGCATGGACCCAGGGCCGCTTTTACTAAAGGCCAGCACTCCGGCGCCGCCGACAAAAACAAGAACAGCTAGTACGACAGCCGCCAACGGCGTCGCATAGCCAGCCGGTTTCCAGGCGCTGCGCTCCAGCGAATGGGAGCGTCCTAAATTATAGCCCCGTTTCAAAAACCAAATGCCCGCGCCAATACCGCTGGCAAAGCCAGCCAAGCCGGTTAAGCCGTTCAAATCGCCGCCGGCCAAGCGCAAAATACCCCGAAGGGGGCAGCCAAGAAATGCCAGGGCGCCGATCATCATGACCATGCCTAAGAAAAACCGAATCATTGGTTTCGAACCGCCGCGCACACGATGCTCGCCGCGAAAAGCCGCCATAACGGCAGCGCCTAAAATAATGCCCAGAATTTCAGGCCGCGCATACTGCAGCGTCCCCGCCTTATGTAAGCCTAATGCACCGGCAATATCCCGCAAATGGCAGGCTGCGCAAAAGCCGTAATTCCCCGGATTTCCTTGCGCCACCAGCAGTACCGCCCCTAAACCGAAAATTAATCCTGTCAGCAAAATCCACACTATATAACACAACTCCTACAATCGATAGAGAGGACCAACGCCACACTCTACGTTGACGTTGGTCCGCCGCTAACCTTTTTTTTACTACTTTGCACGCTTAGCTTATACTTTGGCCGCTTCTGTCAAAGGAGGCACAATTTGCTTTTTGCGTGACATAACACCTGGCAGATACACTACCTGCTCTTCGCCTTTGCTGCCAAAAGCTCGTTCAATCAATTCCACCGGCTGGCCGACATAGGCCAAATGCGTTGCTTCAGTCAAGATATCGGTGATCATCAAAAGCGCCATGTCATAGCCGCCCTTGGCCCGAATCTGCTCCATGCTGTGCAGCAGTTCCTGACGCAGCGCCAGCACCTCGCTCACATCCATCACCGACAGCTGCGCAATGGTCATGCGGTAATCGCCCATGCGAAATTCCTTCAAGTCTGTTTGCGTAATCTCCGGCGGCGTCATATCCTGCAGCCCGGAACCCGCTTTCAGCATAGCCATGCCATACTCTTCCAACGAAACCCCCGCAATAGCCGCCAGCTTTTCCGCCGCCTGGCGATCCACAGCGGTTGCCGTAGGCGACTTAAAGAGCACCGTATCGGAAATAATGGCGGACAAGAGCACGCCGGCAATTTCCTTGGGAATATCAATCTCTAAATTCCAATACATATTAGCTACAATGGTCGACGTACAGCCCACAGGCTCTTGCCGAATCAGAATGGGCTCGCTGGTTGTCAGCCCGCCCAAACGGTGATGGTCAATGATTTCTAGAATCTTCGCCTCTTCAATGCCTTCCACCGCTTGCGCTGTTTCATTATGATCCACCAAAATAACCCGCTCCGGTTCCGGCATGATCAGCTTGTCCCGATCCACCAGGCCCACCAAACGACCATTTTCCACTACTGGATAATTACGGTAGTTAGTCGCCGCAATGGGTCCTGTGATGTCGTTAATCAAATCGGTAGGTTTGAAAGAAAGCACTTTGCCTTGCATGATCGCCCTCACCGGCGTACTCTGATTAATCAGCCGCGCCGAAGTATACGTGTCATAGGCTGTTTGCAGCACAAGCACACCTTGTTGCTTCGCTTTTGCCAATACTTCCTCGTCCACCGCATAGTCTCCAGTAACCACCAAGGCGCCTACATTCAAATCCAAACAAGACAAATGCGCTTCCCGGCGATCCGCCGTCAGCACAATATCTCCCGCCTTAATGACGCGAGACACAGCCGCCGACGTTCCCGAAGCGATGCGCACCCGCCCAGCCAACGTACGCTTCAGCAAATCGTCGCCGCAAAGTACTTTAGCGTCCAGCACACGCTGCACCGCCGCATAATCTACGCCGCTTTCCGCCAAATCATCCGGCATCTGCAGTTCGTTAAAATACAATTTTGCCAAATCACTTACTGATAAAATACCGACCAGTTGATTGTCCCCGACTACGACAGGCACCGATTTGACATTGCCGCATTGCATCAGTTTCCCTAGTTCACGCAGCGTCGTTTCCGGAGCCACTGAAAGGTAATCGGTGCACATAATATCTTTTACCCGCGGATTGAGGTCCGGCAGCAGCAGCGGTTCCTCTAGGCGGAAGTGTTCTAAGGCATACTTTGTTTCGGCATTAATCTTGCCAGCCCGGGCCGCTACCACATTTTCCCCCAGCGCTTGCTTTAAATGCGCATAGCCAATAGCAGCACAAATCGAATCCGTGTCCGGATTACGATGTCCAATAGCATAAATCGGTTTCGCCATAATCGAATCAACACTCCTCGTTCTGGTTTGCCTGCAAAAAAATGCAATTAGTTTTATTATACCTTATTCCAGCCTTTTCCGTAACCCCGTACCTTGACGCCAGGCTGTATAATAAAGAAAAGCAAACAAGAGTAACGGAGTAACCGGAGGGTACGACAGCGAAATGACGACGACAATTCACAACTTGCCTAAAGCCTATTTCAGCCGCCTGCTGCGCGGCGTGATTGAATTTGATCTGATTGAGGAGGGCGACCGCATCCTCATCGGCCTATCCGGCGGCAAAGACAGCCTATTTTTAGCCTTTGCCCTAGCAGCGCTGCAAAAAGTTTCGGCCAAGCGTTTTGAACTGGCGGCGCTGACCCTTGACGCCGGCTTTGCTCCAAACTTCCCTCAGGAAACATTAGCCTCTTTTTGCGCCAAACTGGATATTCTCTTTCATTTTATTCAGGCGGATATTGCCTCCATCATTGAAGAAAACCAAGGAAAAGATCCTTGCTTTACTTGCGCCTTTTTCCGTCGCGGCGCCATTAACCGCTTTGCCTCCGAACACGGCTTTCAAAAAGTCGCTTATGCCCACCATCACGATGACGCCGTAGAAACCTTGCTGATGAACCTGCTCCATTCCGGACAAATTGGCACGTTTCTACCGAAAACAATCTTAGAACGCAGTGGCGTCACCGTAATTCGCCCCTTGCTTTTTTTCCGCGAAGAGGAACTGCGTGAGGCCTGGACGCTGCACGGTCAAGAACCCATCCCCAACCCTTGCCCTTTTAACGGCAAAACCCAGCGCCAAGCCACTAAGGAACTCATCGCTTCTCTAGCTTCGCAAAATCCAGCCATTTACGACCATTTGGCCGCTGCCATGCGCGAAGACTCCGTACATGAGCTCTGGCCCAAAGAAGCTACCCGCTCGGAATTAAAAGAAAAAAATCTGCTCTTTTGGAACAAACCTATTAACGATATAAATTAAACAAGGAGTAGATGGAGTAAAGTGAGGGTACGAACGAGGGTTACTGTTTATAAAATTTGAATATGCAAAAAAGCTGCGGACAACTTGTTTTCAAGTCGCCGCAGCTTTTTTTATAGTCTTAGGAGATTGCCACGTCGCCCCGCTCCTCGCAACGACGTCTAAGCTGGCTAACATGCACTAAGCAAAGTATTTGTCTCTCAAACTAACTTTCGTCTTTGCCAGCGAAGCGAAGCAATCTCTATTTATGCTGTCATGCTGTGTGCCATTCCTACTCCTTCGAACCCTCCATCTACTCCCTATACTCCTGTTAAAAAGCTGAGCTCCGTATCCCTCATGCGTACCCTCCCGTGACTCTCGCGACTCTTGTTCATTCTTCTTCGTTTTCTTCTGCATCGCGCCTTATTTCCAGGCACATGCGTCGCAAGCCATCAAGACCGCGGCTGGTAGTCGCTTCGGTTTCCGCTTCCACCAATTCCTGCAGCATCTTCCATGAGGTCTCATCCAGCACCTCTTGCAACAATTTAGCTTCCGCACCGCTGCTCAAGCGCAGCAAGATCGCCACGTCCACCCATTGCAGCCGGTCTCGCAAAAACGAAGCCAACTCTTCATCGCTTCTGGTTTTGAGCCAACCAGAAGCTTCATTACGCAGCTCCAGTAGCTGCCAGCCTTCATCTTTAGTTAAAACATGAGCCGGCCCCAATATATCTCCTGCTTCCATTAAGGACAATACCACCTGCGTAAACGCCACCTTGCGCTGACGCACCGCAACCGATTCTTCCCGTTTCTCCGGCGGCGGCAACGTATTCGCCACATCCGAGGCAGCCCGACGCGAAACATTGCGCAGCAATTTCGCGCACAACTCTTCGCTAGTGCCAAACATAAGAGATGGATGCAGCCCTTCACGACGCAACACTTCTTGAAGATCCCGGTCCCGCAGACCTTGCAGCTCTTCAAAAAACAAAACATGCGAGCGCATTCGGCTGCGGATTCCCGGCCGAAGTTCTTCCAAACGGTCCATGAGACGCAATGTTTCCGAATCGCCTCGGCGCAAGGCCATTGCCATCAGCACCGCTCCCAATTGCCGAACCGGTTGTCCAAATATGCGCAGCGAGGAAAAATCCTGCCAACTTTCCCGAATATCCTCCGGCAGCATTTCCGGAGACAACTCATCCAAGGCCAACAGCCATTTAGTTTGCGCTTCCAACGTAAGCCGCCCCATCCACTTCGCCGCTTCCTCCGCGGAAAAACAAGTCATAGCCCACGCCAGCGACATTTTTTCACATTGCGTTTCCATGGTTTCGCCTCCTTTAAAGGCATCCTAAAATATTTATACGTATATTGAAAATTCGCCGTCAAGCTTAGACAATCCTGCTCGATTTTCTTTATTAAGATAGTGCTGTGTTCCTATGTTTTCCAGTGTTTTTAGTCTCGCACTGCATGACTCTGCCGCTCGGCCCCCGGTCCGTCCTGGGCCACCGCCACAGCCGCTTCTCCAAAGGTTCTCATATCATTCAGCATATGCAAAGACGCCCGCAAAAGAGACATTCCCAGTACAGCGCCAATCCCTTCGCTTTGCTGCAACTGCAATTGCAAGTAACTTGGCAGCCCCAGCAAAAATAACATTTCCTGAAATCCAGGTTCCGCAGCAACATGTGGCGCAATCAGATAGTTCTTTACCAACGGCTGCATTTGCGCCGCCGCTAAGGCAGCCGCAGCCGTCTCAAGCCCGTCAAGAACCAACAACATGCCTCTAGCTGCTCCGCCTAAAATCGCCCCACATAAAACGGCCGTTTCCAAACCTCCAAAACGGCTTAATAAGGCTTTTGCTTCTGTTTCGCCATTATACGAAGCAAAAGCTTTTTCCACCAAGACCAATTGCTTCGCGATCTTTTCGCTTACAGTCGCTTGCTGTCGCAGCGAAACTGGGACGCCCCCTCCCAAAACAGTTGCCAAAATCAATGCAGAAAGCATACCGCCTTTGGCAATACTGCCCAGACCTAAAATCCGCACGCCTTTGTCCGCTTCCGCCTGCGCCAGAGAGATTCCTAAACAAAGCGCCTCCAAAACCAAATCTTCCTTCATCGCCGGTCCTTGACGCCAATCGCAAGTTCCAAAAGCCACGGCCGCCTGCTGCAACCGCTCGTGTACAAATTTTTCGCGCATACCCGCATTCACCAGGACCACTTCGGCAGCATTTTTCGCTGCAAAAACGTGCAGCGGACTGTCCACGCGGCAAGCGTCGGCAACACGCTGCGCTGTTGTTTTGCCCTCTTTGCACAGCGCCTTTACAAGGCCATGATCCGCCGCCACAACCAACACAGCCTGCTTCTGTTGCAAAGCCGGACGATACTGCCCTGTTACGCCAGCTAATTTTAACGCTAAAAACTCCAAATGATGCAAGCTCCCTAGTGGCTTAGTCAAGTTATCTAAGCGCCTTTGGCAGCGTTCTAACGCCGCTGCATCCATCGGGCCTACTGACGCAATAATCTGTTCGATCATTTTTTCCTTTCTCATTACGCCAACCCCTCCTCCGCACTTGCGTACGCGTCTTCCAGCATAGCCAAAACCATCTGCAGCATATCCACCACTAACGAGGCCCCAATCGCCTCGCCAAGACGAATTCCCAAATCCACACACGCCTCCAACTCCAGTTGGCGCAAGGCAATGCGATGGGCCGGTTCGCCGGACAAATGGGACGCCAGTAAATAACCGGCACTATCCGCATGAATACCTTGCGCCACTAAGGCCGCCGCCGTCGTATTCAGCCCGTCAACAATTACCAGGCACTTATGCGCCGCAGCCCCCAGCACCACACCCGCCAACACGCCGAGTTCCAAGCCGCCCACCTTGCGTAAAACATCCAAGCCGTCAGTTCCCTGGGGTTGATTGACCGTTAGCGCTTGCCGGACATATTGGCGCTTGTCCGCCAAACGCTGATCGGAAATTCCCGTGCCCCGCCCGGTGGTTTGCAGCGGGTCCTCGCCGGATATAGCCGCCACAATGGCAGCACTGCTGGTTGTGTTGCCAATGCCCATTTCACCTAAAGTAAAGCAGCGATATCCTTCCTGCACTTTTTCCTGCACAATCGAAATGCCAATTTCCAATGCTTTTACAGCCTGCTCCTGCGTCATGGCCGGCCCCTGGGTAAAATCTTCCGTACCATAGGCGATCTTCCGCTCCCAAAGCCCTGGGAAAGACGGCAGATCCACCGCTACGCCCGCATCAACTACCACCATATCAGCACCGCAAAAATTAGCAAATGCATTGGCGCTGGCCCCCTTAGAAGCCACATAGTTAATGGTCATCTGCGCCGTTGTCTCTATGGGGTAAGCGCTGACAGAACGCCGCGCCACCCCATGATCCGCACAAGCAATCACCATGCATGGCTTCAATTCCCGTGGTTTGGGGTTCCCTGTGGCAGCCGCATAGGTCGCCGCCATCTCCGGCAAACGCCCCAGCATTCCCGAAGGGTATACAGTCTGAGCCAAGCTCTTTTTCACAGTTTCATAGGCTATTGCATCTGGCTTTTCGATTTTCGCTATAGTTTCTTGCAATAAATTCATCATTTACTCCCTTTCTTTCTGGAAGACCCCATACCTTAATAAAAAAGGCTTTTTAGGAAGCAATCCTAAAAAGCCTTTGTATCCAACAAGGTCTTCCTGATCTGAGGCAGGTCTCCTGACTCCCGGTTCATCGATACATTGCCGCCTTCCCTGCAACTTTTCGGCGCAAGTGGCATCTGGCAAGCTCTCTCCGGTACAGTGGCGGGCCCGCGCGTACACGGCCTTTGATTAAGCCGCTCCGACTTCCCTATTCTCCGCAATTAGCGGCACCTCAGTCATATATTATGAAATTGAAGTCAGTATACCAACACTTTTCTCATTCGTCAAGAACGGAATATCTTGCTTTATCACTGCATTGCCGCTATAATTATAAGCATAGTTTGAATATGTTTCCGGAACAATGGTCGTTCCTCTGACAATCGTTTTGATTGGCAGTGGAGCGATTTTTTTGTTCCCTAAAAAAGGAGGAATACACATGGAGCCTATTACCAAGGTGGAAATTATCACCCGTCCCGCCAAGTTGGACGACCTCAAGGAAGCCATGAATAAAATCGGCGTTACCGGCATGACCGTCAGCCAAATCTTCGGCAGCGGCCTGACCAAAGGCCATGTAGAAGTATACCGCGGTTCCGAGTATTCCGTAAACTTGCTGCCAAAAATCAAGGTGGAAATTGTTGTTTGCGAAGTACCTGTAGAAACGGTAGTCAAAACCGCTAAAGAAATCTTGAAAACAGGCAAACTCGGAGATGGCAAAATCTTTATTCAGCCGCTGACTAACGCCGTGCGCATCCGCACAGGCGACGAAGGCGCTGCCGCTATCAAAGCTCCCAAAGATACCAAAAGCGCATAAGGTTTAACAGGAGCAGATAGAGTAGTAATGGTACGAAGCACAGGATTGAACAAGAGAACCGGAGTCTCGGGAGGGTACGCAAGAGGATAAGCAGAGGATTACGGTGGCAATGATTGTATTTGAGGCTTTTCTTGGAGCAAGACAGTCCACAGAATTTACCTCTTGCTATATTTCCACCGAAAAACTGCATATCATGGCAAAGAAGAAGGGACTGTGCAGAAACCAAGTTTCAACACAGCCCCTTCTTCTTTGCATGTCGAATGGGTCCTATCGTGACGCGCCGTCCCCGTGAGGCGTCGCGGCGGCCCCCAACGGCCTAGAAGTATGCCTTCTGATACAAAGCAAGAATTTCCTTTTCATTGGTTTCGCGAGGATTGCCAGGCGTACAAACATCGGCAAAGGCAGCAGCAGCCAGTTTAGGCAGATCTTCTTCCTGTACGCCGATATCTTGCAGTTTTTGCGGAATACGAATCTTCTTAGACAGCTTCACTACCGCATCTACAGCCGCTTTGCGATACGCATCCTGCTCCATCGCATCCACACCCTGAACCCCCATAGCGCGAGCAATTTCTTTGTATTTTTCTCCAGATGCCGGAGCATTGTACTCCATAACATAAGGAAGCAGCAAGGCATTAGCGACGCCATGAGGCGTATCATAGAGCGCGCCCAGCGGATGCGCCATGGAATGCACGATGCCTAAACCGACATTTGAGAAACCCATACCAGCCACATATTGCGCCAAGGCCATGCCGCTTCTAGCTTCCACATCAGCAGGCTGTTCTACAGCCGTAGCCAAATGCTTAGCAATGAGGCTAATGGACTGCAGCGCAAACATATCGCTCATCTCCCAAGCGCCCTGGGTAATATACCCTTCAATCGCATGAGTTAGCGCATCCATACCGGTGGCAGCCGTCAGCCCTTTAGGCATAGAAGTCATCAGCTGCGGGTCTACGACCGCCATAACCGGAATGTCGTTAGGATCCACGCAAACCATTTTTTTGACGTTTTTTTCATCGGTAATAACGTAGTTAATCGTAACTTCCGCCGCAGTTCCCGCCGTTGTCGGCACCGCAATGACCGGCACGCTTTTGGCTTTAGTCGCTGCGCAGCCTTCTAGCGAGCATACGTCGGCAAATTCAGGATTGTTCACCACAATGCCAATCCCCTTGGCTGTATCAATCGGCGAACCGCCGCCGATGGCCACAATACAATCAGCGCCGGACGCTTTAAAAGCAGCCACGCCGCCATTGACATTAGCCACTGTCGGATTTTGTTTCACTTCATCATAGAGCGAGAAAGGAACTGACGCTTTTTCCAAAACCGCTGTAACCTGAGCAGCTACGCCAGCAGCCACCAAATCTTTATCGGTCACTACAAAGGCTTTGGAAAAACCGCGCCGCGTCATTTCTTCCGGAATCACTTCAATAGCGCCTGCGCCAAAATAGGATGTTTCATTGAGAACCATACGTTTAACCATAGTGCGCACCCCCTATATTTTTAGAATAAGGCTTCGTGCAAATTTTTATGCGGCGCAGGCAGAACCAGTTGATCCACTAGGAAACCGCCATGCTCAATGGCATGCGCCCCTGCACGTACAGCAGAATTGACAGCACCCACATCACCTGTTAAGGTCACAACCGCCTTGCCGCCCATACCGCGCGCTAAACGCACATCAATAAGAGCGATATTAGCCGCTTTAGCCGCCGCATCAGCAGCAACCACGGCGGAAGCCACTGAATAGGTTTCAATCACGCCTAAAGCATGAATTTCATGGACGTCACTGCAGCCGCTCACGGCGCCAATCAAGGAATCATGCGGATTAGGCAGCACGAACTCATCCACTACATTTTCTTCGCCACCTACCGCCTTGCCGCTGCGAATCGCGCTTTGCACCGCTCCGACATCACCGGCTACCATGACCACGTATTTGCCAGGACAAAGCGGCTGAGCCATAACCATATCCACATTAGCCGCCTTGAGCATAGCATCCGCCGACAAAATGCCCCGCGTGATGTTCTTCAATTCCAACAAGCCAATGGCTCGCTTCATGTTCATTCCCCCTGTACGCTACTACGCCTGAATGACAATGGCGCCGTCGATGCTTACAACCTTGCCGGCTATACTGGCATGCACGTTAGCTCCCAGCCCGGCTCCTTCGGGAATCTCCGCCACCAATTGCCCTTTCGAGACACTGTCTCCCACGGCTACAATCGGTTTGGCCGGCGCTCCGATGTGCTGCGATAACAATAGCTTCACGCTGCGCACCTGCGGCATTTCCGCCAACAGCGGCGCTTTCACATCATACTGCGACAGTCCCAGCCGAGCCACAAGGCGTTTCGTGGGAATCATGCGATATTCACGGCCCCCGCGTACCGCGCAAGGAGCTTCATGGTATGGATTGCGCACTTTCTGCTTGGCAAATTCCTTTTTCAAATGCCCATTTACCAAGCGCGGCGACAACCCCATGGTACAGCCAAACACTTCACAAGCGCCGCATTCCGAGCAAAGCATGGCTCGCTGCAGAATATCCGGCTGCTCGCTGTTGCTGTGGCCGATGGCTTGCATAATGCGATGCGGCTCTAAGCCGTGTCCCAGAAGGTTTCGCGGGCATACATCGGTACAAGCCCGACAATTGCAGCAAACCGCGCGGGAACGATTGAGCACATGCTCCCAAGACAAGCGCCGCCCTCGAATAATGCTATGACTTTCCGGCAAAACCAACAAGCCGCCGGTTGTTTTCGTAATTGGCGCGTCTTCTTCAATCAGTTTTCCCATCATCGGACCGCCGTCAATAATGGCGTAAGGACCGGTTGTGGGGCCGCCCGCCATGGCCAAGGCTTCTTTTACAGACATGCCCACAGGCGCCTTGATGGTTATCGGCTTGGCTACCGCGCCGCCGATAGTGACGTACTTTTCGGTAACGCCTTCTCCCTGCAACGCTTTGGCTACGTTAGTCAACGTCTCCACATTGGCGACTACCACCCCTACTTGCAGGGGAATACCGCCTTCCGGCACAATGCGCCCGGTAATTTCACGAACCAGCACTTGCTCGTCGCCAGCCGGATAAATATCCGGCAAATACGCTAGTTCCACATTTTTTTCATTCATATCGGCCAAAGTCTTTGTCAGACTTTCAATAGCCGGACCGTATTTGTGTTTTAGCCCGACATACGCCTTTTGTGCGCCAGTAGCCACCATCACAGCCCGCAGGCCCAGCAGCATGGCCTGGCTTTCGCTGGCCATAAGCTGCTGATGCGCCCGCAGAAGGGGCTCGCACTCGGCGCCATTCACCAGAATGGTGTCGACACTGGCGTTGATTTTTACATGCGTAGGGAAGCCGGCGCCGCCGGCTCCCACTACACCTGCCGCCTTAACAGCGGCAATGATTTCTTCACGTACATTCTCAGCCAATTGGTTCGCCCCCTGTTCTTCCATCAAACGATGGAGAAGCCATCCACCAGCACGCAGCGGCGCTGACGGGTAAAGCTCTTGGCGGAAGTCAATCCCTCGCCGGTAGGGCCGGCAATAGTAAAGGTGGTGTACCCTTCGCCGCCTACGCCGATACCGGCATAAGAAGGCGCATTTTTTACAAAAATGGTGGTTTCAATGGCTTTGGCCATCTGCGTCAAATTGTCTACATTTTTGGAATGCATGATGGCCGTATGACGGTTGCCATGCTCCACTTTGACAGCCAGGGCAATGGCGGCATCAATGTCCTTAACGGACACCACCGGCAATACCGGCATCATCAGTTCTTCCACAACAAAAGGATGATCCGCTGGCGCTTCGCACAGAACCACTTTGATCGTATCCGGCACCGAAATGCCGATCTTATCCAAAATATACTGCGCCGATTTACCTACATAATCCTTGTTGATGCCATAGACTTTTTTGGCAGGACCTGTGCAGCCTTCGGCAATCTTGCCTTCTTTGGCGGTCATGATCACTTCTTTGAGCGCTTCGCGCTGCTCTTCATTAATCAAGTACGCGCCATTGCGCTGCATGTACATCATCAGCTGATCCGCGATAGAGCCGACAGCGATGACCTCTTTTTCCGCAATGCAAGGCAAGTTGTTGTCAAAGGAACATCCATTGACAATATCCTTGGCCGCTTTGGGAATGTCTGCTGTTTCATCAACAACCACAGGAGGGTTGCCTGCGCCAGCGCCGATAGCTTTCTTGCCGGACGACAGGACGGCTTTTACCACGCCAGGTCCGCCGGTAGCCACCAGCATGTTGATATCGGGATGGTTCATCATAGCATTAGCCGCCTCAATGGACGGATTCGCTACGGACGTCATAAGGTTAGCCGGACCGCCTGCTTTAACAATGGCTTCGTTAAAAAGCCGGATGGTCCAAAGAGAGGTATTCTTCGCCGTCGGATGAGGGCTGAAGAAAATCGCATTGCCTGCGGCAATCATGCCGATGCCGTTGCAAATGATGGTTTCCGTAGGGTTGGTGGTCGGCGTAATGGAGCCAATCACTCCGTACGGTCCCATTTCCAGCAGAGTCAAGCCATCATCCCCGGTCCAGGCGGTCGGTTTCAGATCCTCCGTACCCGGGCTTTTCGTAGCTGCCAGCTGATTTTTGAGAATTTTGTCGCTTACACGGCCCATACCGCTTTCCCATACCGCCATTTCCGCCATGGTAGACGCATTGGTATAAGCGGCATCCCGTATAGCCTGCACGAATTTTTCCCGTTCCATACGAGAAAATTGTTTCAATTCTTTATACGCCTTGCGAGCGGCGGCAACGGCTTCATCAACCGTATCAAAAATGCCGTCTTGCACTTGCTTCGAGTTTCCTTCGCCGCCTTGCAATGAAGCTACAATTTCAGCGGTGATTTTTGCTATCAGCGCCTGATCTACTACCATTCTTGTTCCTCCTTCCGGCGCTACTGCGCCGTTTCGAAAGCAGTCGGCCAAAACCGCGCTTTCTTAGGCTCGGACGTTTTTCCAGGCGGCCAAAGCCGCATTGGCAACTTGCACATCTTCATGCACCGCGCCGCCGCTGACGCCGATTCCGCCTATGACCTCTTTGCCGCTTAGCAGCGGCAAACCGCCGCCGAAAACAACAAAGCGTCCTTGCTGCGCCGTATTAAGACCATACAAGGGACCTCCCGGCTGCACCAATTGCGCCGCTTCCTCTGTAGACATCTTCAGCGCTGCCGCCGTATAGGCTTTATCCAAAGCCAGCGAAATGCTGGCCAAAAGAGAGCCATCCATACGATGCTGCGCTACTAAGTTGCCTCCGGCGTCTACCACAGCAATAACCATAGGTACACCGATTTCCATGGCCTTATATTCCGCTTCTTCAAGAATCTGTTTCGCCTTATCCAGCAAGGTTTTCGCCTCCTTGCAAGCCGAGCCTCCCGGACGCTGTTGCCCATTTGTCAA
>NZ_JAQUZF010000165.1:0-4225 GCF_028691475.1 Anaeromusa sp. | reverse complement strand
ACCGGCGAAGTTATGGGTATTGACTATCATTATGCCAGAGCGCTCTACAAGGCGTTGGTAGCGGCAGGAATGAACATTCCCGCCCATGGCTCGGTGCTCTTTACGGTTGCGGACAAAGACAAGGAAGAGGCCGGACAAATGGCTTTGAAATTTGCGGCGTTGGGATATAAGCTCTTGGCTACGGAAGGGACCGCTAAGCATCTCCGTTCGCTGGGCTTGGAAGTAGAACTGGTGCAAAAAGTTCACCAGCGCAAAGATGATATTATTCGCTTGGTAAAAACCGGCGGGATTCACTTGGTGGTCAATACGCTGACCCAAGGACGGGAAATGGAGCGCGATGGCTATCGTATCCGTCGGGCTACGGTGGAACACGGCATTCCTTGCTTGACGTCAATGGATACGGTGCGGGAAGTACTGGAAGTCATGCGTTTTATGCGCGACCGCCGTTTGGTGTATGTATTGGCACTGCAGGATTACGTGGGAGGAGGAGACGCTCTTGCCTAAGCTGGTGGAAGAAGCCATCGTGCTGCAGCAGGAACTTTTAGCGCCCGGCGTATACCGCCTGGCGCTAAAAGCGCCTCAAATTGCAAGACAGGCGCAGCCGGGGCAGTTTGTACATGTACGAGTCGCCGTAACGGCGGCGCCTCTTTTGCGCCGTCCGATCAGCATAGCCGGGGCTCAAGAGGATGGAACGCTGATTTTGATTTACCGCGTTGTGGGAGAAGGCACGAAACTGCTGTCCGCCATGACTGCAGGAGCCGCGTTGGATCTAATGGGGCCGTTGGGGAACGGCTTTAAATTAGAGGGAAAGCAGCCTTTGTTGGTTGGTGGCGGAGTTGGTTTGGCGCCGCTGCTCTTTTTGGCGCAGCGACTTTGTCCTCTGCCGGTTAAAATTGTATTGGGCGGACGCTGCGAGGAAGATCTATTCTGGCTGGACTTATTTCGCGGCGTATGCTCGCAGCTTATTGCCACTACGGATGACGGTTCCTGCGGTTTGCAGGGGACCGTTGTAGCGGGTTTGCCGGAGGCGTTGGCGCAAGGCGTTGACGGCGTATTTACCTGCGGTCCGGAGCCTATGATGCAGGCGGTGGCCGCCTGGGCGGCTCAAGAAAAATTGTCTTGCCAGGTTTCTTTAGAGAAACACATGGCTTGCGGCGTAGGCGCCTGCCTGTCTTGCACCTGCGCGGATAAAGAAGGCAAACGGCGCAAGGTTTGTACAGACGGACCTGTTTTCCAGGCGGAGGAGGTTTTTTACGATGCCTAATCCATCCATGTCGGTCAAGCTGGCCGGTCTTACCCTAAAGAACCCGGTTATGACCGCTTCGGGAACCTTTGGCTTTGGTCTGGAATACGGCGAGTTTTTTGATGTGTCCAAACTGGGAGCCATTGTAGTTAAGGGTACTACGCTGACGCCATGGCCCGGGAATAGCGGCCAGCGCATTGTGGAAACTCCAGCAGGCATGCTTAATTCCATCGGTCTTGAGAATCCAGGGGTGGATGTATTTTTGACGCAGACGCTGGACAAACTAAAAGCTTTGGATACGCATATTATTGTCAATATTTCCGGGCGTACCGAAGAAGAATACGCTTTATTGGCGGAAAAATTGGACGTAGACGGCGTGGCGGCGCTTGAGGTCAATATTTCCTGCCCGAATGTCAAGCAAGGAGGCTTGGCGTTTGGCACGGATTGCGCCATGGCTTCCGGTGTTGTAGAAGCAGTGAAGGCATGTACGAAAAAACCGGTTATCGTGAAGCTGTCTCCTAATGTGACGGACATTGCACAAATGGCCCAGGCCGTAGAGGCGGCGGGAGCTGACGCTATTTCCTTGATCAATACTTTAACCGGCATGGCGATTGATATTCATACTTGGAAGCCTAAGCTGGGCAACGGCGTGGGCGGCCTTTCAGGGCCGGCGGTGAAGCCCGTGGCCGTGCGCATGGTCTATCAAGTGGCGAAAGCGGTAAAAGTGCCAATTATCGGCATGGGCGGTATTATGACTGCCGACGATGCGGCGGAATTTCTTTTAGCTGGCGCTACTGCAGTAGCTGTGGGGACGGCTCAATTTGTCAATCCTACAGCGGCGCTGGAGGTAGTGCAGGGCTTAGAAACGTATGTGCAGCAGCGGGGCCTTGAAAATGTGCAGCAGATGATCGGGCAAGTCCGGTTTTAAGGCTGTGAGCAATGGAGTGTAAAGGATGAACGGAAAAGAGAAGCGGATTATTGCGCTGGACTATTCCTCACAGGAAGAAGCGTTGGCGCTGGTCGGTGTTTTAGGAGAAGAAGCCGCCTATTATAAAGTAGGTATGGAACTTTTTTATAGCAGCGGCGGCGATATTGTACGGCATTTGAAAGCGGCCGGTAAGAAGGTCTTCTTGGATCTCAAGCTGCATGACATCCCCAATACGGCGGCGAAAGGTCTAGGGGCCTTGACTCGTTTGGGAGCGGATATGCTGAACGTGCATGCTTCGGGTGGCCTGGAGATGATGCGTCGCGCCGGCGAGGTAGTTGCAGAAGAAGCGTTGCGCTGCGGCATGCAGGCGCCTGTTGTTCTGGCAGTTACCGTTCTTACCAGCATAGGCGGCGACGAGTGGGCGCGCCTGGGCCAGGTAGAACCCGTAAATAAGGCGGTGCTGCGTTTGGCGCAGCTGACGCAGGAGGCAGGCTTGCAGGGCGTGGTAGCTTCCCCTCAGGAAGCCGCTGCTATTCGCCAAGCCTGCGGTAAGGACTTTGCTATTGTGACGCCGGGCATTCGGCCGGCAGGCGTCTCTGTGGACGATCAGCAGCGGGTGGCGACTCCCGCCAGTGCTTTAGCCGCAGGCGCCAGTCATCTGGTAATTGGACGTCCTGTAACGAAAGCGGAAGATCCGTTGGCGGCGCTGCGGCGTTTGGCGGCGGAAATGGAAGGAGCATAAGCATGCGTGAAGAGGAAGTAAAACAATTGCTGCAAGAGACAGAAGCTATTTTGGAAGGGCATTTTCTGCTGACGTCCGGCTTGCATAGTCCGCTGTATGTAGAAAAATTCAATCTGCTGCAGTGGCCAAAACAGACGGAACGCCTTTGTAAGGAGTTGGCGGAGCGCTTTGCTGATGCTGGCGTAGAAGTGGTTATCGGCCCCATGACCGGCGGTATTCTGCTGGCTCATGAAGTAGGTAAAGCTTTAGAAACTAGGGCTATTTTCACAGAACGGGAAAATGGCGCCATGGCCTTGCGTCGGGGCTTTTTCATTCGTCCTGGTGAAAAAGTACTCATTGTTGAAGATATTGTAACTACCGGCGGCTCTGTAAAAGAAGTTGTTGATGTGGTGCGCGCGCAAGGCGGCGATATTGTAGGAGTTGGCCTGCTGGTAAACCGCAGCGGCGGTAAAGCGGATTTTGGCGGTTTGCGGGTAGAAGCGCTGCTTAACTTAACGGTGCCAACCTATGCAGCGGCAGAATGCCCTCTTTGCCAGGAGGGCAAGCCTATGACGAAACGCGGTAGCCGGCATCTTAAAGCATAAAATAGATAAAAATTCTGCATAAAATACAAAAAGCTCTTGCCAGAAGAGGTTAAAGTTGATATAATTCATATCCGTAAGAGGTGCTCCGGCATCGATATCTGCGGAAGTGGCTCAGTGGTAGAGCATCGCCTTGCCAAGGCGAGGGTCGCGAGTTCGAATCTCGTCTTCCGCTCCATATGTATAATTAAAAGCTCAGTCTAAACGACTGAGCTTTTCTTTTTGCTGTACCAGAATTTTTCAGTTTTGATTTCGTACTTTTCGCGATTTTCGCGGTTGGATAATAAATTCGAGAGATGTTGCTAACGAACCGCGAAATACGCGAAAGGCGCGAAAGGGGTTTTCAAGAGATAGGAGCTTCTGTAGAAACGGCGGCATAACTGTATTTGAGACAAGATTTGCGTGCGACTCGCAAAAATAGGAGTCGACGGCAGTTCCGCGAACTCGCTGGCGCTCAGACATACGGAACTTTTTTCCGTTGCCTCCTGTTTTTGCGTCCTCCGGATCGTCTTGCTCCAAAAAGTCTCAAATACAGTCACGGCCATCGCTCCTGTTAAATTTCGTAACCCTCAGTCGAACCCTCCGTGACTCTCGCGACTCTTGTTCAATTCTCTGGCCTTTCTCTGGTTTTTCGCTGTTACTCTGAGTTATGTTCTCTTTTTGGGGTGAGAAGTTTAAGCGCCGAGACGCTGCTGTTCCTGTTCTTTGCGGCGACGCTCGTTATTGCGGAT
>NZ_JAQUZF010000164.1:0-4249 GCF_028691475.1 Anaeromusa sp. | reverse complement strand
CTTTTTTATTAAAGTGTAATGATACAAAATATACGGAAGATGTACGACGTGTGGCCAGAGCCTGTGGATTTGAGGGCGTTGTGCGCAGTGATCTGTTTTTGGATGTTAAACAAATTAAAGCGTCTCCTAATGCTAATGCTTTTGTGGGCGCAGTCAAGCCTGGAAATATTATTTCTGTTAAGTTAAAACCGAATGTGGATCCTCTTACCCAGGAGCCGGGGAAAACCAATTTGAAGCCTGCTATAGATAAGCAGCCGGGTTTGAAAGAGCTTAAAAACGAGGATGTAAGCAGCAATGACACGGCAGAAGCGGTAGAGAAGCTTCTTGTTGCGTTGGATAAGGCTCGTTATCAAACCGCCTATGTGGAAGAATTCATGAAAAAGAAAGAAGTAAAAGCACTTGGTAACAATGGGGGAGCGAGCCTGTTGCAAAGTGTCGGAGAATGGGCAGCATCTTTTTTGGCTATGCCTACGGCATATGCTGCGGACTTACCAGAGCGAGAAGGCGCTCTGGAGATGAAGTTTATAACTACAACAGAGCCGGCAGTAGCCTATACCTTTGGCGGCTTAGCCAATGAGACAGCAGTAGATAACATGTTGAAACGCTTAGACGAGCTAGGCATACGAGGCACGTTTTTTGTGCTGGAAGTAGAGATGACAAAACAGCCGCATGTGGTGCAAAAAATTATCGCCAAGGGACATGA
This sequence comes from Anaeromusa sp., assembly GCF_028691475.1. Taxonomy (NCBI): domain Bacteria; kingdom Bacillati; phylum Bacillota; class Negativicutes; order Selenomonadales; family Sporomusaceae; genus Anaeromusa; species Anaeromusa sp. The sequence goes on along the minus strand of NZ_JAQUZF010000164.1, from coordinate 3,546 downwards.
AGTGGGGTTAGCTTTGCGTCCCAAAGAAAACGAACCACAAGGTGTTACTGAAGAGAGTACTCGCCGCGGCTTAGCTATGCTACGCGAACGTTTCGGAGTTGAGACGAAGCTAGTGAAGCAGCCTTGGGGCCAAGTGACCGAGGAGACTAAGCGAGCAGTTCAGGCAGTTGGCTGTCTGCTTATTGGTCAGTCTATCAATGTGGTGCAAAGTAAACATAAAGATTATGAGACAGCAGAGCAAGTGATGGGGGAAATTTTCGGCAAATCCGTATTTTCCTTAGCGCGAGGGCAAATTGTTCATTTTCGCATGGATTTTTATACCAAAACTAATTTGGCGGCTGACTTGGCTGTTATGATCAAAGAGCGCAAAGTTGACAACATTGCGTATGTAACTGCATTTGATAATCCCGCGAACAATCCTGCAAATGATTCACAGTTTGCCATTAAATCGGTTGGCGATATTCTTAAAAACAGAAAATATAGATATCAATTACCTATTGATATGTCGCGAGTGCCGGACTCCTTGCGTCGAGACGGACAGGCAGAAGGCTATGAGCCGGAGCATTTCGTGCAATTTCTTTCACAGCGCTATATTGGGAGCGATTTAGTGACGTATGAAGACCGCATGTTTGGCTTGTCTAAAACGAACATCCGGCGCTTGGATCAGACCGGACTTGTGCATACAAAGGACAATGTGATTTTTATCACATTTGATGACTGGGGTACTGACGCCGCTATAAGTAAGCTGCTATATGTGATGGAAAAACATAAAGCTCCAGCTGCGTTTTTCGTGATTACTCATAATGTGCTTAACAATCCTAATTTATTGCGCGCTATTGCCGAACAGGGGCATACTATTGGCAGTCATTCCGATGGACATCAGCCCATGTCATTTCGCAATGAAGAAACACAGCGTATAGTGGGGAACATGACTAAGGAGCAATACAAAAAAGATTACAGTACGTCTTTTCAAAAGCTTCGTTCCATTGTAGGTGATGTGGTAATTCAGGGACGGCCAGCGCTTAACCGTTATTTCCGGCCGCCTACGCTGGCGATAAGCCGTGACGGTATGGAAGCTCTTTTTGAAGAGGGTTTTGAGTATGTTATTTCTGGTTCGTGCAGCACCTATGACTATAAGGCGCAATCGGTGGAGGAGCTAGTGCATTCCATGGTGGAAGGGGTTTATACGAAAGAGGGTGTTTTGCGTAAGGGCGCTGTGCTAGTAATGCATATGGGCGATAGCTGCGCGTTCACTCCGGTGGCTCTAGATATTTTATTGACTGCCAATGAGGCTAAGGCGGATACGGATCCGACAAAATTTAAAGTGGGATATTTTTCTGACTATTTGTTGCCGGGATATTCACAAATCGACAGGAAAAAATCACTGAAACTCTCTGGTATGGACAAGAAGTAGTAAAATGACAGGGAATATGAAGTATTTGTAAATCGGGGTGCGCATTGCTACGGGCATAGAAACGGGGCGACGTATGAGCAAGTCATTTGAATTTGTGAATGAAGCGAATAGGGATGACGAGTTCCTCTTTTTTGCAGCTACAGAGCGTAAGGTGCGCAAGGGCTTCAAAGACGAAGGAACCGCTGCGCGGACTCAGGCTTCTGATGGACTTGCGCCTTTGGCGCCCTTGCGTGCCTCTTTGATTTATAAGGCGTCTGGCGAGCGGACTTTAGCAACGACAACTGGCAGTGAAAGCTCGCTAAGCTTGTTGTATAAAACTCCGGCGGATACCCAGGACGTTATAAAATCGGTGCAGACCATTTCAAACTGGGTGGCTGATGCTGCAGTCAGAGAAAAAGAGGAAGTGGATATTTCTGCTGCGGGCGTGAATGATTTTGGCGAATCCGAGTTAGAAGCTTCAGATGCGCTAGAGCCGTCGGCTTGTTTTATTGCTAGCGAAAAAAAGGCATCCTCTAGGCCTGTGCACTGTTTGGCTTACAGTCCGGACGGGGAGACGGTATTCATTTCGCCGCCTGTTAAGCAGGAGACGATCTTGTCGGAAGAGGCGGCGGAAAAGGCGGATTTTTCGTCAGCCTTGGCAGGAGTAAAGAAAGACAGAGCTGCTTTGCCTGGGACCGCATCAGGGGTTTGGGCAGAGGGTAGCCTGCTGTATCGCAGTCCTCAAGAAATTTTGGCAACGAAAGGTCAAACGGCAGCAGAGGCAAAAATCATTGCTTTTGATACCGAAGCAGCGGCTGCTTCGACTTTGTTGGCTGCAGTAGCGGAAGAAAGCGCCATGTTGCCAGAGGCCGCGGTGGAGACTTGGACGGCAGGAAGTTTACCATATCGCGGCCCTGAAAAAATTTCCGAGGCGAAAAGCCAAACAGCAGAGGCAGAGAAGGCAGCTGACATTGTTGCTGAGGCATTGGTTATTACGGATGAGCCTGATTTATTGCAAGAAGGGCTGACCGGCGAAAAAAGAGAAGACCTTTCGTTGGCGGAGTCCGTAGGGTCTCTAGTGGCTGCTACTGTAAGCGAAGAAGAGCGGTTGGAGCAAGAACCGCAGGCATTGCTTGCTTCCTTGGAAGAGCGACTCTTGGCGGCGCAAGCGGCGCAAGGCGCGTTGGTGGAAGAGGACAGGCAAATTTTGCAAGCGCTGCAAAGAAAACGCTTTTTGCAAGAAAAAGCCTCGCTAAAAGCGGCTGTGGTTTCTGCTGCAATTGCGGCCCCGGTAGAGGATATATTGCTTGTACAGAAGTCGGATCGGCGGGTGTTGTCCAAGGTTCCTGATCCGGATGGGGTTAGAACGAACTTTGACCGCAGACAGGTAAGCGATGAAACAAAAGACGCTTCTTTTGTTTCGCTTATTGAGCGTGAAGAGAAGGGGCGCCGTTATTTAGTCAATTACGATGTAGAATTGCAGTACGTGACCGGAGGCAGAAAAAAGACTTGTTCTGTAAAGGGAGTGGACATTTCTACAAGCGGTATGTTGCTTTCGCTGACGGCAGAGGAAAAGCCGTTGGCTCAAGGGGCTCAGATTGCACAAGAACTTCTCCAAGCCTCAAAAATCACGTTGGATTTTGCCATTTCTCCCGGGTCTATGCCGGAAGGATATGAGATGAAAGTGCGTGTCGGAGCGTATTTTATTCGTTCTCATGTGGACGCCCAGGGCACGATTCAATGCGGCTTGCAGTTTGCGGAGACCTTGGCTCAATACGCGGCTAGGAAGAAGAACTGGCAGATGATGAGCGTGGCTTCGCTTTTCCTGTTTTTTATCTGCTTGGGAATCTTGCTCATGCGGGCGGAGAGCGTGCTATATTTTAATTTCAATAAAGTACTATATTCGTATAGCCTTGTAGCGGCTACTTTCTTGCTTTCGCGTTATTTCTTTGCTTCTTTTTATCGTTCGGTGCCTATTGATAAAGATTTTACTCCTGGAGTATCCATTATTATTCCTTGCTTTAATGAAGAAGAATGGATTCAAAAAACCATTGTAAATTGTGTCAATCAAGACTATCCGACAAACAAACTAGAGGTCATCGTTGTGGATGACTGTTCTACAGATAAGTCTTTGGAAAAAATCGATGAAATTG
>NZ_JAQUZF010000046.1:14798-20435 GCF_028691475.1 Anaeromusa sp. | reverse complement strand
TCACCGCCGCAGGCCCTAACGACGCTGCTTCGCGCAGCGTTTGATCGATAAACAATACATCCTGCGCCATGCTCTCACCTTCCCGCTCCTGCCGATTTTATCTGTCCTATTTACCTTGCAAAAACACCTTCCACTCCCCTGAAGGAAGCTTCTCTTTAACGCCTGCAAAGGCGCCGCCGCTTTGCCACTCACACTCCAGCCATGGTGGCACATGAGTGCACAAAATTTCCAGCGAAGCAAAGATTCGCCCTTGCAGCCACGGCTGCAGTACCTGCTTAGAGGTAATACCGCCACTGGCTCGCTGCACCTCACAGATGGAAATACGGTAACGGCCCTCTCCCAACTCCTCGGGAATAGGCAGCGAGACGGTCTCGACCGCCGGTTTGACCGCCTGTTCTTCTTCGCCTGCCAGCACCTCGTTCAGCAACTCCAACGGCGCCCCCTGCATCTCCCAAAGAGAGCAGCCTGCTTTCTCCAGTTCATAGTAAGGAACACCTGTAATGGTTGAAGCCACTACAATTCGACAGCCCGCCAAAAACTCCACCATCGCCGCCAATTGCTTACGCAATCCCGCCAGACCGCCACCCGCCGCCATCAAAAGCGGCATGGAGCGCTCTTCTTGCCAGCCTCCTTCTTGCCGGCGATAAACGCGCAGCAAGCCGCCTTGATCCATGGGCGCCGTTTGTCCGTCAACCGCTGTCAGCACGGCAATTTCTTTCGCCATCTTCCACACCTTCTTTCCAAGAAGCTAGTACGCTACTCACTCTTTAAAGCGCCAAGCGTTCCACTATGCGCCCCTCCGCTAAATGTTCTTCCACGATTTCCGTCACATCGTCTTCACTTACTTTGCCATACCAAACATTATCCGGATAGACCACTACAATCGGCCCCTCTTCGCAAAGACCAAAACAGCCTGTGTTGGAAACAAAAATACCTTCCAAATCTTCTTCTTCAATGGCCTCCATAAAGGCGTTTACTAAATCCACCGCGCCCTTTGTGTGGCAAAAGCCCTTTTGCTGCCCCGTCATACGCGAACTAGTACAAATAAATACATGCTTTTTCGGTTTTTCCATTGCCAGACCCCTTTCAAGAAAATTTACATCGCTCGTTTCTGCCGCAAGCACTCCGCTGCAAACAACAACCCCTCATCAACGCTGTTGCACGATTCTACACTGACAATGCCCGCCTGCTGCAACCGCGCTTTAGCGCCCTGTCCAATGCGCATGGTCAATACCGCATCACAATCGGAAAGCAATTGCACCAAGCTCCCCTTGTGCGTATCGTCTTCTTCGCAAACATCCTTGCCACGGCAATACCGCAGGCTGGGACGCGTCTCTAAGAACTTCATCTGTTTGCCGCGCACCTGGTAGATGTGGAACTGCTCAGCGTGGCCGTAATGCATGTCCACCAGTTTTTGATATTTAGAAGTAACGGCAATACGGTATACGCCAGCAGCGGCAATCGGCTGAAGCTGCTGCTCGTGCAACCGGTAGCGCGCCGATTCGTCCTGCGTCAAAAGCCCAATTGCATCGGCTCGACACTGCTGACAATGACGCATCTGCCGCAAATCGATCTGACAACGCTCGCGCAAGGCGTCCAAATCGCGACGATTGGTTTGCGGCAGATTTTCAAAGGCGCTCCCAGGCGCAGGAATCAGAGGCATGATGTTGCTCACGAACGCCCCCAACTCTTTGGCTTTTTTCACTACCTCCGGAATATGCGCTTCATTTACGCCAGGAACCATGACGGTATTAATTTTTACCAAGGCTCCTGCCGCCGTCAAACGGGCAATGCCGACTTGCTGATTTTCCATAAGGCGTTTAGCCGCCTCTTCGCCGCGAAGCACTTTGTTTTCATATAACACATGGCGATACAGTTTAGCCCCCACTGCCGGGTCCAGCGCATTCATCGTCACCGTAATGTGACGCACGCCCAGTTCCAACAGCTCATCCGCGTATACTGGCAGCATCAGCCCGTTAGTGGATACACAAAAAACCACGTTTTCATCCACTGCCCGAATGGCGCGCAGCGTCTTAGATACAGCCGGCCAATTGGCTAAAGCGTCTCCCGGTCCGGCAATGCCGACAACGCTCAGCTTCGGCATTTCCCGCTTCACCCAAAGAAATTTTTCCAGCGCTTCTTCAGGAGACAGCACTTCGCTGGTTACACCAGGACGGCTTTCATTGACGCAGTCGAACTTCCGGTTGCAGTAGTTGCAGCTGATATTGCAGGCAGGCGCTACCGGCAGGTGCATGCGCGCATATTGGTGATGCGCTTCAAAGGAATAACAGGGATGTTTTGCGGTACTGGCAGCCAGTTCCGGCGACATGCCCTCGTACATACAGGATTCAGATTGACAGCTCATGAGGCCCGCCTCCTTTTCAAATACGCCTATCGTCAGCGCTTGTATTATTCGCTTCTTCCGGCCGCCAAAATGCATCTTCCATCGCTTTGCGGTAGTGTTTGTGCTTATGATCCAGAAGCGCATTCGTTAGTCGATCCAGCAAAAGCGCCGTCCCCTCATAGCCGACTGAAAGTTGTCTGGCGCCGCCCACGCGGTCCAAAATAGGAAAGCCCAACCGTACCAGCGGGATGCCACAGCGTTCTTCTAAATAACGGCCTTCGGATGAACCGATAACCAAATTGACCTGCCGTTCTTCTACAGCCTGGCGAATAGAGACGAAGTCGGCCCCCGCCAACAGCTGCGGCGTTTCCCGAAACTCCGCCAGTTTTTTCTCCAACAGCGGCACTAAGCGACTGCCCCGGCTGCCGGTTGCGGCAAGCACCGGTAAAAGACCGTTTTCCAAGCACAAGGCGGTCACCGCGTAGACCATGTCCGGCTCGCCATAAATAGCGCAACGCCCGGCAAAATTGTATTTGTGACTGTCTACCATGGCGTCTTGCAGACGACCACGCTGCTGCTCCAACTCTTGCGGTATCTTTTTGCCGCTGACTTCCTGCAGCGTCGCCAAGAATAAATCAGTATTTTCTAGGCCAATCGGCAAAGGCAAGGTATAGCAAGGAACGCCAAAATGCTCTTCTAAATACATGCCTGCCGAAAAAGAGTTTTTTACGGTACAGCCCAACTGCAGCGTCGCTTTCGCTCCGCCCATCCCCCGGATATCCATGAGAGAGGTCCCGCCCGGCCCTAGCTTGCGGTACTCCTTCAAATACGGCTTGTCCAGCGTCTCGGAGATATCCGGCAAAAACGTATAGGAAACATCCATAGACTCTAACAGACCTTTGATCCAGCGAATGTCCGCCGGGCTGAGAAGCGCGCTGATAATATTGATTCCGTCGTGTCTGACTTCGTCTGTCGCCAACGTCTCTACCACCGCTCGTAAGGTCCGATGATATCCTTCACCGAAACTATCTCCGTAACCAGGCGTAGATGCCGCTACCAATGCCACCCCCGCTTGCGAGTGACTTTGCATATATTCTTCAGCGATACGCTTTACATCCTCGCCAATGGTTTCCGCCAAGCAGGTGGTAACGATGCCGACTACCTCGGGATGATAGACGGCGCAAATATTGTCGATAGCCTGCTTGAGCTGGCCTTCGCCGCCATACACAGTGCCTTTTTCGTTCAAAGAGGAAGAGCCTACGTCAATGGGCTCATTATAGTGTTCGGCGATATGACGCCGCATATACGTACTGCAGCCTTGGGAGCCATGCACAATCACCATTGCTTTTTCAATGCCCTTCAAGGCTAAAATGCCGCCCATAGGCATGCACATGTTGCAGGGATTTTCATTGACATTGCGGCTGCGCATCACCATGCTACACACCGCCTTTCTTCAGCCACGGCGCCTCGCCCAAGTGCCGCCAAACCGGCGAACAGATGGAAGAGTACACTTCCTTGGCAAAATTCAGCGCCCCCACATAGCCGCTGAGAGGATGCTTGCGATCATGATTATGATCCAAAAACGCCCGCCCCAGCTTGTAGGCCAAAGGACGTTCTTTTACGCCCCCAACCAGAAGATCGGCGCCTTGTTCGAGTAAAAAACGCTCCAACTCCGCCGGATTGGCATCATCTAAGATGACCGCGCCTTCTTGGACTAAGTCATTCATCAGCGCGTATTCCTCTTTGCGTCCAGTCTGGCTGCCCACCATAACCACTTCCATGCCGACTTCTCGGAACTGCCGAATCAGTGAGACGGCCTTAAAGCCGCCGCCCACATATACCGCCGCTTTTTTCCCTTCCAGATGCTGTCGATACGCTTCCACTTGCGGCGCATAAGCAGCTTCTTCCGTCTGAATGACCGCTTCCGCGTTGGCTGCAATCTGCGCTTCTCCCAGTTCTTGCGCGATGGCCCGCAGTGAAGACGCTGTATCCTCCATACCCAGAAAGGAAACTTGCAGCGACGGAATCCCATACACTTCTTGCATATTTCCCGCCAGATACTGCATCGAACCGGCGCACTGAATAATGTTCAGCTCCGCTTCCGGCGCCCGCTTTAAATCAGCATAGGTGGCGTCGCCGGTAAAAACCACATTGAGTTCTACGCCCAATCGGCGCAGATAGTCGCGAATAATCCAAGCCTCTCCGGCCAAATTGAAATCTCCCAAATAGTTAATGACCGGTTTGCCGCTTTTTTTGCGGCGCTCTTTGCGGCGGCGTTCCGCCGCAAAGAGCGGCATGGCGATCAGCCGCAGCAACGCATCACAGGCCGCTCGGTAGCCGGCAGCCTTGTTGCCGATAAAACCGCTTGATTCCACCGGCAGCACCTCAATGCCGTGCCGCTCTGACGCCGCCTTGCAGACGGCCTTCAAATCGTCGCCGATCACGCCGACAATACAGGTAGAATATACGAAAGCCAAAGGCGGACGGTATTTCGTAATCAGCTCATCCAAACAAAGAGCCAGCTTCTTTTCACCGCCGAAAATAATGTCTTCTTCTTGCATGTCAGTCGAAAAGCTGTTGCGAAACAGCTCTTCGCCGCTGCTCAGACTGCCCCGAATATCCCAAGTATAGCTGGCGCAGCCGATAGGGCCGTGCACCAAATGTAACGCGTCGGTAATCGGGTTGAGCACGACCCGCGCGCCGCAGTAGACGCAAGCCCGTTGACTGACGCAGCCGGCAATGCTGTCAGCGTCACACTGCAACGTTTTTTTCTGGCCTTTTGTTACAATAAACGCGTCTCTAGCCGCTAGACTTCTCGCCTCTTCCATGGCGCACACCTCCCTACTACACGGCCCACAGACTTACGAACAGCTCACGATAAAACAATTCTTTTTCCGCCATACTTTGGCAGAAAGCCTCGGCAGAGCGCCGCTATGCCTACGTTTTCTTTCGCGTATGGCAGGAAAATCTCTTGTTTTCTCGGAGCGTTCGTTTCATCCGTGGTGCCTTTTCTTTTTATTACGTTTTGGTACTTGGAAGACGGGAATTCACTATTTTTTCTAGTTCTTTTGTTCAATGACTAGCCCTGACGGTGTGCTTATGCAAGCGTTGTTTCCCTTTTAGGCCCACAGATTTATTCTCCGAGATAACTCTATGGAGAATCATCCGTTTCATCCGTGGCGCCTTAATTTTTAAGCACTTTCTTTATGGAACATAACCCGCAGGTCAAATCCCCCTGACCCTGCGGGCCATCCCCCTTTAGCAAGGGGGACTTTCAAGTCCTGTGGTTCTCG
>NZ_JAQUZF010000046.1:0-14698 GCF_028691475.1 Anaeromusa sp. | reverse complement strand
CGTTTCATCCGTGGCGCCTTAATTTTTAAGCACTTTCTTTATGGAACATAACCCGCAGGTCAAATCCCCCTGACCCTGCGGGCCATCCCCCTTTAGCAAGGGGGACTTTCAAGTCCTGTGGTTCTCGAATCCCCTGCCTCCCTTGCCAAAGGGAGGTGCCGCCACAGCGGCGGAGGGATTTAGCAATAACTGGCCCTCTCCTTCGTCCCCTCTGTTACTCTGTCCCTCTGTGTTCGTTCTCCGCTTCTCTCGAATTACATAACCAATTCGAAGTCTTCGTCTTTGGCGTCGCGGTCAGCGCGATCCAAGAGAGCGCCGCTGATCATTTCGATAAGGCGCATCGCGCCGCGATAGCCTACGACCGGGAAGTAGGAATGCACGCTGCGGTCCAAAACAGGGAAGCCCAGCCGCACAAAAGGAATATCTTCCGCTTTGGCGATGTACTTGCCATAGGTATTGCCGATGAGCAAATCCACAGGCTCGTTTTTAATCCACTGGTGCAGGGTGAATAAATCTCCCGCCGCTTTGACGTTGCCGCTCAGACCAGCGCCGGCAAGGAGCGCCTTAATGTCTGCTTCGAAGCTGCCTAGCCCCGCTCCTAAAGCGCCGCCGGGAGTTCCTGTAAGGACATGCACCGGTTTCATCCCTAAGCTAAGAGCAAACTCCGTCATCGCCGTGACCACATCCGGGTCGCCGAAAATCGCCACTTTTTTGCCATGAAAATGGAAGTGCGTGTCCGTCATGATGTCTACCAGCTGCCCTCGCTCTTCTTCCAGTTCGTACGGAATTTCTTTCGCAAAAGCGCCGCGCAAAGCCATCAAGAAATCATCGGTCGCTTTAATGCCGATTGGAGTTTTCAAATCCACCTTAGGAACCTTGCATTTTTTCTCCAGCAGCTCTGCTGCGTCCATGGAGGCAAAATGCCCCAAGGAAATTGTCATCCGGGAGTTCCCCGCGTCTTTAACGTCGTCCAGCAGCGCGCCTCCTTTAGGATACATAGCAAAGCTTCCTGTCATCGGCGAATCCACTACGCCCGAAGTATCCGGGAACATGTGGAACGGAACATCCATCAAGCAGGTCAGGCGTTTGATTTCTCGCATATCTCCTGGATTAACGAAGCCAGGCAAAAGATTGACCTGTTCTTTCTTGAACGTTCCTGTAGCTTCGCAAAAATACTTGACCATGGCTTTCGTCATGTTAGAAAAGCCCGTAATATGAGAGCCCTGGTAACTGGGAGTATTAGCGTGAAACACCACTTTGCCTTCCGGTATCTCCGATTGGTAAATAATCGTCGGGATATCATCGCCAATGGTCTCCGACAGACAAGTAGTATGCACTGCGATAATTTCCGGGTCATACACCTCAAAGATATTGCGGATTGATGTTTTTAAATTGGCGCCGCCGCCGAATACGGAAGCGCCTTCCGTAAAGCTGCTGGTCGTCGCCATAATGGGATCGCGAAAATGTCGGGTTAAATGCATGCGGTGGAAGGAGCAGCAGCCTTGCGAGCCATGACTGTGAGGCATGCAGCCGTGCAAACCAAGGGCCGCATACATGGCGCCGATTGGCTGGCAGGTCTTGGCGGGGTTGATCATACCGCCGCTTTTACGTTCGACAATGGTTTTCGGCGTGTGATTGAGCATCAGTGCGCACCCCCTTCATTCATACTGCCATCAAGAAGCGGCTGGTCTTTCCACGGCGGTGTGATGTAGTTCCACGTCGGCGAAGCAAATGCCATACTGACATCACGAGCAAAATTCACGGCCCCGTTAAAGCCGGCATAGGGTCCGCTGTAGTCGTACGAGTGAAGCTGTTTGGCTGGAATTCCCATTTTCTGAACCACATACTTATCCTTGATGCCGGACGCGAAAATATCCGGTTTAAGCAGGCGAATGAACTCTTCTGTCTCATAATGGTTGATGTCGTCGACAATAATACTGCCGTCCTTCATCTCCACATTCATGCCATTATATTCCCCCAACGGAATACTTCTCTTTAACGCTTCCATTTTTTCCGGGGATATCTTCAAGCGATACCGCCGTTCGTCTTGCTCCACGTGCAACTCAGGAATGTTTTTGCTGTCTGCATCGGTTTTGATCGTGGGAATGACGACGCGGCCTTCATAGTCGTCACGATGCGCAAATTCATAACCAGCCAGCACCGTATCAATACCCAGCTCGCCAAAGAGGCCCTGATAATGATGTCCCCGGGAACCGCCTACAAAGCAGAAGGCGGTTTTCCCTTCACATATCTTGCGATATTGCTCCATCTGCGGCTGTACCCGCACAAGTTCTTTGGCGATAAAATCTTCGGTCCGCTGGGTCAGACCCGGATCGTCAAAATACTTGGCCATGTTGCGCAGCGTCTCAACGGTGCTGTTCACGCCGATAAAGTTGACCTTCAGCCACGGCGTACCGTACTTGATTTCCAGCATCTCCGCAATATAGTTAATCGAACGATGACACTGCACCAGATTCAATTCCGAAACATGAGCGTTGCGCAGGGACTCCCAGGAGCCGTCGCCAGTCATAACCGTGACGATATGATAGCCGATTTCTTTGAGCATGCGCTCAACTTCCCAGCCGTCGCCGCCGATGTTGTACTCGCCGAGAATATTGATGGGAAACTTACCCGGCGCCTCCTCTAGCTCGCTGTTGCCGATGACTTTGTCCATCAGATTGTTATTGGCGATATGATGGCCCGCCGACTGGCTGACGCCTTTATAGCCTTCGCAGTTGAACGCCAGCACCTGAATGCCGTATTTTTCCTGAGCGGTCCTGGCGACGGCGTTAATATCGTCGCCAATAAGACCTACCGGACAGGTAGCGGAAATACTGATGGCCTTCGGGTGAAAAATCTCCACCACTTCGTCAATCATAGCGGTCAGTTTTTTCTCGCCGCCAAAAACAATATCACTTTCCTGCATATCCGTAGAGAAGCAGTAGTTGATGAAATTGTCGCCGCCTTCTTCGGTGCGGGCCTTGTTGCGCCGTGCACCCCAGGCGTAATAACTACAGCCGATAGGGCCATGCACAATATGCACCATATCCTTCAGCGGCCCTACTACCACGCCTTTGCAACCCGCATAGGCGCAGCCGCGGTTGGTCATAATTCCCGGAACCGTTCTGGTATTAGCCTCAATTTCTTGCTGTTCCAGAACGCCATCTTTAATCAAAATGTGCTTCTTGCGATTTTTCTGGACCTTGCTCGGATAGCGGTCCAAGATGTCCTGAAGTTCTTTTTCGGTCATCGCCATGATGGCGTCCCTCCTTGTCTCTTAAATCGCTGCGTCGCCTTTTTCCGCCGTACGCACCCGGTACGCATCCAGTAGTGGCAGAATGAATATTTTGCCGTCTCCTACTTGGTTGTTGGTCTGGTTGGCAGCAATAATCGATTTCACAATTTTCTCCACATCGGCATCATGAGCAATGACATTGAACATACGCCGCGGAAACAGGCGAGTGCCGTCCAAAAAACCGTCAATCAGCACCTCCGCCTCGCGCATGTCCTCTTCTTCCGCCAGACGCATCAAATCCGCTTTGCGGGCGGCAATCACCGCTGGATCATCTACCAGTTTGCCCCGCCCCAGCACCTTAGTGGCCGTAAAACCGGCGGCTCCGCTTTCTACCAGAGCCTTTTTCGTGGCATTGGTCTTATTCATACGCACAATGGCAATAATCTCTTTCATAGACAGCGCTACTCCTTTCTACAGCCCAGTGGCTGCGGAGGATACCGTATAGGCCTCTTCGATAGGCGTGATAAAAATCTTGCCGTCCCCAAAAGCGCCGGAATCGCTGGTTTTGGCGGCGCGCATGATAACACTGACCACATCGTCCTTGTCCTCGTCCCGCACCGCCATCAAAATCATCACTTTGGGAATTTCATCGTAAACAATGCTGCCAATTTTGATGCCTTTTTGCTTGCCGCGGCCCATAACATCAATGACCGTTGCCGCGTGAAAGCCGGCCGTAGACAGCTCATATAGCACTTCATCCCGCTTTTCCGGACGAACAATCGCTCTTACCAACAACATAGACTTCACTCCTTTTTGTTAGCGTTTTGCTTAGCCCAAAATTCCGTAAGACATCATCAGCTCTTCTAAACGATCTTGCGTCATCGGCTTGGGAATAACAAAGTTTTTGTTCTGATTGATAGCCATGGCCAGTTTGCGATACTCATCCGACTGGTCTTCTTTCGGATCAAAATCAATAACCGTCTTTTTATTAATTTCCGCCCGCTGCACTACATTATTCCGAGGCACAAAATGGATCAACTGCGAACCTAATTCTGAGGCAAAGGCTTGCAACAAATCCAATTCAAAATCTACTTGCCGGCTGTTGCAAATGATACCGCCCAAGCGAACCTTGCCCGTAGTAGCGTACTTTTGAATGCCCTTAGAAATGTTATTAGCCGCATACAGCGCCATGAGTTCTCCAGAAGCTACAATGTATATTTCTTCCGCTTTTCCTTCGCGAATCGGCATGGCAAACCCGCCGCAAACAACGTCTCCCAAAACATCATAAAAAACATAATCCAAGTCATCCGTATACGCGCCCAAAGATTCCAGCAAATTAATGGAGGTAATGATCCCGCGACCAGCGCAGCCTACGCCAGGCTCCGGGCCGCCGGATTCTACGCATTTTGTGCCGCGAAAGCCTGGTTTTAGGATATCGTCCAGTTCGATATCGTCCCCTTCATCGCGAAGCGTATCCAATACCGTCTTTTGGCAAAGACCGTTTAAGAGAAGCCGCGTCGAATCCGCCTTGGGGTCACAACCGACCACCATTACTTTCTTCCCTGCTTCCGCTAGAGCCGCCACCGTATTTTGGGTTGTCGTCGATTTACCGATGCCGCCTTTGCCGTAAATTGCTACCTGTCTCATAATTCCAGCCTCCCATCTCTTTTTCCGACTTTGCTATTTCTTGAAAATCTTTTAACAGGAGGCTATAATGAAATGGGTATGTCAAAGAAGCCCCCCTCGGGATTCACGACAAGCCCCCGCCGAAAGAGTAGTGCCATACTCTTTCGGCTTTTTTCATTTGTGCCTTCCCCTCTGCCTGCAGCAGCCTCACCTCCTTTGCTGTAAAAGCTTTGCATCCGCTCTTTTCAAGGCGCCTATTGCAATTTTGCTTCCTAATTATGCACAAAACGCGGCTAAACAGAACTTTTCCTGCTTATCCGCGTCAGCGCTGGAAACGCAAAAGCCGACCAAACCATAGGCTTGGCCGGCTTCTACGCCGTAACTCTTTTATTTGTGCCGAGTATATCATGAAAAAAAATAAGTGTCAACACCAAAGATACGCTTAACAAAAAGTTTGTATATTCCGTACGTTACTGGCTCGTTTTGTATTTTCTATAGACTTCTTTAATCAAACCTTAACCTGTGGTTAACGCAATTTTGTCGTTCCTGTGCTATGGTTACTATAAGCCTACGAACTGTGACTTACCTCTTGCCTTGCTAAGGCCCGCCAAAAAAGGAGGAGATAGGTGTGACCTACGGAAGTTTGTCCTTATCATCACCAGAAAACTGGCTGCTAACGATAGCCGGCAGCGTACAGCACTGGTTTGACCGTCCGGCCTTGACGCATTGCTTTATTAATCGTCAAGCGGCGCGCATTTTGCTGGCCGACGGCTGTACTTGGGAAGGTTCCTGGCTGCGCCGACACCTTTCCTCTTTTAATCGTGGCGCAGTTTGGGCTGATGCAGACTGGAAAAACATACACCATTATTTGCAGCCTCTGAACAACAGAGGCCTTTGGCGTTTTCACTCCGCATTGGAGGAATTTCAGACCTACTTTGAAAAAGCCGTCAGCGTCGCCAAAGGCGCTGACGAAAAACAGGCGGCTTTCTTTTTAGGCGCTGCCGCCCATTTGCTGCAGGATCTTTGTGTGCCTCATCATGCCCAAGCACAGCTTTTCGACGGACATAAAGAATATGAAACCTGGGCCGCCAGCCACCGCCATCAATACAAGGCGCAGGCAGGCGGTCTTTATTATACCCGCCAAGACCCCCTTGCTTGGCTACTGCAAAACGCCGAACAGGCAAGCGCTTTATATGCGCTCACCTCCCAAGGAGCAAGCGCAGCCGACTACCACCAAGCCACACAGATTCTGCTGCCCCTGGCGCAGCGCTGCACCGCAGGTCTCTTAGAGCGTTTTTCCAGCCGCTTAGCCTTACGGCCCGCCTTTGCCGGTTGGAGTCAGCAAGACGAAGCAGCCAACAGTTAAAAAACCGCCGCTGTATTCACAGCTTCTTATAATTCTCTTTGAAAAATGCTTACAGCAAAACGAGAGAGGATGGTAAATATTATGGCGATTTGGCAAGTAGAACTGGACAGACGGGATTCCGAACGGTACCGCAAACAGCTTTTGCATCGCGGCTTCATCTCGGCAAGCTATTTTTCCACCAACGGCTTTGACGTGCAAAAAATGCGCAAAATGGCCAATGAAGGAAAACTAGACGCCGTACGCTGCATCATCGGCAGCTCTGTTCGCTGGTATTACGCCGAAGAACAAGCGGAGCTCGCGCATTTGGCAGGCAAGATTTGCTGATTACAATGGGACACGAAGTTTTGAACAAGAGTAGAGGGAGTAAAAGGAGGGTACGACAGAGGGAATAGAGATTTCCGCACACGCAAAATTGCTGGCGCTGCCGCGCTGTATCCTGTATAGTAGAAGCAAGTTAAGGAGAGGAGCTTCTACTATGGCTGGCAAGAATAAATTCTACGCCGTCCGTGAAGGACGAATTCCCGGCATCTATACGAATTGGCCGGAGTGTCAGAAACAGGTCAGCGGCTATCCCAATGCCGCTTTTAAAGGATTTCCTACTAAAGAAGAAGCCGTTGCTTTTATGAACGTTCAAATTTCGACAGCGGCTGCACCCGAAGAAAATCCTACAGGTGTACATATTTATGTTGACGGAAGCTTCAGCAAAGGCCAATACAGCTGGGCTTTCGCCGTCTATGAAGACGGAAATTTGACGCACTCCGACAGCGGCGTCGGCGAAGATCCCGAAGCGGCGAAAATGCGCAATGTAGCTGGAGAGCTGGCCGGAGCCACTATGGCGATACAGTGGGCGGAAGAGACTGGTGTTCAGCCTATCTCGATTCATCACGACTATAGCGGCCTAGCCAAATGGGCCACAAAAGAATGGCAGGCTAAAAACCCGTTCACTGCCTGGTATGCCGAGTTTGCCTCGCAGCGTCTTAACTGGGTGACCTTCTGCAAAGTAGCCGGTCATACAGGCGTAGAAGGAAACGAGCTGGCGGATCGCCTGGCCAAACAGGCCTTGGGGCTCCTTAAGTAACAGATAAGACCAGAGGAGTACGGGATTGGAACAGGAGTAGAGGGAGTAAATGGAGGGAGCCAATAAGGCTACGGTGGCCGTGATTGTATTTGAGACTTTTTGGAGCAAGACGGTCCGCAGGACTCAAAAACAGGAGGCGACGGAGAAAAGTTTCGTATGTCTGAGCGCCAGCGAGTTCGCGGAACTGCCGGCGACTCCTATTTTTGCGAGTCGCGCGGAAATCTTGTCTCAAATACAGTTATGCCGCCGTTTATATAAAAGCTCCTACCTCTTTATGACCCTAGGCTTTTCATTCGTAAAAAATTATAAACTCTGGTATAGCGAAAAAACCGGCCTTCTCCGCAGCGTTCATTAGCTGTGAAGAAGGCCGGCGTTTATTTCTTTAGCCCTCTGCGTACCCGCCGTTACTCAGTTACTCTTTGTTCCTTCCCCTGGCTCGCCCGGCTGCTCTTTAAGGATGCAAATGCCATCCTTACAATCGTCATTGCCATTGGCATCGCCGGCATTTCCTGGCGGAGGCGACTCCCCGGCGCCCGCCAACGCGACACTGCTGCTAAGCAAAGACAACGCCAGCAACATCATTGCTAGGTATTTCTTCATTTTACTTCCTCATTTTTTCTCATAACCTGCTGGATGGCTTTCTCCAAATGTCCTGGAGGCATCATACCATCTTTCCGTATCCGGATAGTGCCTTCCTCGTCGATAATCAAGGTCACCGGTATGCCGCGAATGCCCAATTCATTTGTCAAAGCTTTATTCGTATTGTCAAAAAGCGTCGGAATTTGATATCCGTTTTGATACATAAAGGCATTGGCCTTCTCCGGTGTTTCCCACACGTCAATAACATACATTTTTATCTTGTCTTGATACTTTAAGTATACTTGGTTGAATTCCGGCAATTCTCGTACACAATACGGACACCAAGTAGCAAAGAAATTGAGCACCAGAATCTTATCCTTCTCCGGCGCCAGCGTCACCGGCGTCCCGTCCAACAGCGGCAGATCACGCGGAGTCCACTTATCGCCCGCATTCGCGCCGCCAGCCGCACAGGCAGTCGTCAAAGCCACCAAGAAACAACACGTCAAAAAAAGCATTTTAACCATTGCGCTTCGTGTTTTCATCTTCCTACTTCACACTCCTGTTCTATCTATATTCATAGTTTAGAACCTTCTTGATTCCTATCGAAAATCCTGCTCCGAATACGCCGCCTGCAGGATTTGCGTTTTAATAAAATTTTTCAGACAACCGCTTTTGAGGAGGCACTACGAAATGGACATCTCGCTGCCCTATTCATTTTCCACGCTTCTTTGCTATAGCGTTCTCTATCTTGCCGTCGCCTGCCTGTGGCTTCCAGCTTCTATATGGGGCCAACCTCTTTGGCTTATCCTGGCCGCTTCCGCAGGCTTTATCGCACTTATAAGCGGCCAGCTGACTCCGCTCGGCCTGGGACTAGCCGTTTTATATCTTTTTATCGCTTACCTCTTTTCACGGACGACGGGAGCCAAGAAAAAATGGCTCACACTTCTACTCGCCGCCTTGTCCCTACTCTTAGGCGCTCATTTATTGCCGGGCTTTCAAAATCTCAAAGTTCTTGATGCCATGGCCGTCAGCGCCGACGGGCTTCCGTTCACCATGTATCTAAATTTGGATAAAACCCTCGTCGCTTTAGGTCTTCTTGGCTGGTGTGTTCCCAGACTTTCCAGACGCCAAGAATGGCGTCAACTCTTGCAGGTTTTGCTCTCCCGCAGTCTTCTTTTTTTACTCCTTATTTTTATTTTGGCTCTTGCCTCCGGCAAAGTCCACTGGGACCCTAAGCTGCCATCTTATACTTTATTATGGATGCTCACGAACCTGCTCTTTGTCTGCACTGCAGAAGAAGCCTTTTTCCGCGGCTTCTTGCAGCAACAGCTCGCCCTTCTTTGGAAAAACCGTCCCTTGCAACAAGAACTTCCCCTTGCGCTGGCTTCCTTAGTCTATGGTCTCTCTCATTTTGCCGGCGGACCGCTGTATATAGCCTTCGTCACCCTTGCTGGCCTAGGTTACGGCTGGGTCTATCAAAAAACAGGCTGTATTGAAGCTTCTATCTTACTGCATTTTGCGTTAAATGCCGCTCATTTCCTGCTTTTCACCTATCCGTCACTGCCCTAACAAGCAGCAGTAACCGCTATGATAAAGAATACAAAAAGAAGAAGAACCGTTGCGCCAAATTCAGACAACGATTCTTCTTTTCACATTTTGGGCTTATAGGTCCAAACGTCAAAATGAGTTGTTCGCTCTTCTAAGCGATAGTTCTGTAAAAAAGCTTGCACAAAGGCCTCTTCTCTAATCCAAGGAAATGGCTCTTGTCCCGCAGGAATCAACCAGACCTGGATATATCCGTCCTGCAACGCCTGTACCGTAGCGGCAGGAATAGGGACTTTCACCGATGCCATATCTCCAAAAGCCACATTTTCCCATGCAGCAAACAATCTTTCTAAAATAACCAAAAACCCGCCAGCCAGCAGGCCAGCGGATTTTTAACTTACAGCAAGCTATCTACATATTGCACGGCGTCAGCCAAGGTTTTCAGACCGCCTACTTTTTCCAAAGAAATTTTCACCTTAAATTCATCTTCCGCCATAACCAGCAGTTCCGCCATGTCGAGCGAATCCATATGCAAATCCTTTGCCAATTCCGCCGAAGGCTGCAGCATATCCTCCGTAACCTTGCCCTTCTTCAAGTCCAAAATGATCTTGTTTACCTTTTCCATCGTTGTCATAGTATCTTCCTCCTTCTTTTATCTTTTTTCGGCATGTATCCTTTGTACGGCTTTCCTGTCTGCGCGAATAAAAGAACAAAGTTCTTTCGCCTGCTGAGAGTATAGCCGGATGCCCGCAAAGTCCGGTTCTTTATGAAATATCTTTTGCACTATGATCCCGTCGCTGCCAAACCAACGAGGCGCCAAACCGCCAAAGAAGAAACCCTGTTGCCGAAGCTCCTCTACCGCAGCTCCCGCGGCAGCTCGATGCGCATTAATAATAAAACGCAAACTAATTACCTGCTGCCGTTGCGCCTGTGCTACTAGTTCTTGCAAACACTGCGGCCAATCTGCACCAACTTCCCGAACGGCCACGCTCCAACTGCCGGCTTCCGGCAAACCAGGCGCTTCCAGCACGGTTTTCCCCTCTGCAGGCAAACATCCGACGGCTTCTTTAAAAACACGTTTTTGTAAAGGCGCCGCCAGCTCCCGCAGCATTTCAGCATATACGTCCGGCAGGTACATGGGTTCAGAAGGCGCCGTGTACTCGGAAAAATTCAACAAACAAGCCACGCGTCCCTGTCCCGCTTGGCGCTCCTTGAAAATACTTCCCTCCACTAGATCCAGGCACAAAGCGACATCGCTGCGGCCATGCTTCACACAGGCCAGCTGCGAAAAATACTGATAGCATACAGGAAAGCTAAACACACCACTGCCGCTGATAAAACCCGCTTCCTGCATCCGATTCATCAGCTCCAGCCCCACGGACGTCTGCTTATAGTCCGGCACTACCACCAGCCCTTTTTCTTCCCAAAGATTCGGATTCGGGGCTGTTTTCTCCCTCGCAAAATAACCTACAGGCCGGCCGTCAGGCGCACTGGCCAGCAGCGCTTGCACATCCTTCTTGTCAATCCGTTTTTGCAATACTTCAGGGCGGTACATCTCAGCGTGAGGATATTTATCGCCATAGCTTTCCCGAAATAAGCCGACAATTAACTCTGCATCCTCCGCTATAGCTCTCCGTATGGCATAACTCTTTTCCTCCACCCGTTCTCCTCCCTAGTAAAGCAATGGTTCTAATACCATTTCAGCACGCACGAACCCCACGTAAGACCCGCGCCAAAGCCCACAAGAGCCAGGCGCTGATCTCGCGCCAAGTGTCCCTGGGCTTTCATTTCGCTAAGGGCAATCGGAATAGAGGCGGCGGCAGTATTGCCATAGCGCTCTAGATTGATAAAGGTTTTCTCCATGGGAAATTGCAAGCGCTGCACTGCTGATTCAATAATGCGCAGGTTCGCTTGATGCGGTACTAAGAGATCCACATCCGCCACGTCCAACCCGGCAGCCTCCAAGGACCGCTTCACCGAAGCCCCCAACGTCCGCAACGCAAAAATAAACACGCGCTGCCCGTCCATTGCTGTATAATGCAGGCCTTTGGCAACAGTTTCCGCCGACGCCGGCAACCGGCTGCCTCCTGCTGGAATCTGCAGCACTTCCGCTTCAGTTCCATCCGTGCCTAAATCCGAACCCAAAAGGCCATAGCCGTCTGGAACTTCGCCCAAAACCGCCGCTCCGGCTCCATCGCCAAACAAGATAGATGTGTTCGCATCCTGCCAATCGACAAATTTCGACACCGTCTCCGCGCCAATGACCAGCACCTTTTTATATAAGCCGCTTTTAATCAACTGGCAGCCCATCACCAAACCATATACAAAACCGGAACAAGCCGCCAACAAATCAAACGCCGCTGCTTTCGTTGCGCCAAGGCCCGCCTGTACGGAGACCGCAGACCCCGGCGAAAGGCGATCCGAAGTAGACGTCGCTACAATGATCAAATTCAATTCGCTGGCCTCTACCCCCGCGTCCGCCAAGGCTTTGCGGGCCGCCTGCAGCGCCAAATCCGAAGTAGCCTCCTCCGGCGCGGCTATATGACGCTGACGGATGCCGCAGCGCTCTAAAATAACTTCCGCCGGCATTTGCAGGCGCTGCTCCAACTCTTTATTTGTCACGATTCTTTGGGGCGCATAATGTCCCAACCCAATAATTCCCGCACCTGCCATGCACGCACCTCCGCATTTTTTAGTCATATTGGATGGATATTCTTGTAAAAACCAAAAAATCCTGCCGCCAAAAGTCGCGATCTTGTTCTCTCCTGCCGTTTAGAAAAACACAGCCAGCAGGAACTCTTCCCAGCCATGCAGAACTTTTATAAATTATATCTACTTACGAAGAAGGAGAACCGATGAACAAGTACTTACAAAACCTCGCAGCCCTCCTAGCGATCGCTTTACTTGGCTGGGGTGCTTATTATGTGATGGCCCCCGCTCCTCAAACAGAAACGAATAGAAACTTGACGCTTTCCACGCCTGTGATTGCTGACAAGACGGTTAAAAGCGAAGAAACTGCGCTGCCGCTTATAACCGCCAGCAAGCAAAAAACAGCCGGCTCCACTTCCCCTGCGCCGTCCGGCGAGATGCACCTTGCACAGCCGCACAGCCTCAACGGCAAAATACCAGTACCAGAGTCCGACCCCGTCGACTTGTCCACTCAAAACATGTCTATAAAAAAAGAAGAAACCAAAAGCAAGGAAATACTTCCCGGCGTCACCATTAAAGGCGGCGGCGTCAACGTCAACCTGGATAAGGACGATTCACGCACTTTGGAGGTTCGCCCCCGCAGTCAAACGCAGCTGACGCTGAAACAGAAATTCTAACTGCTATGCATCGAAAAACCCAGCCGAAAGCGCTAGTATCGCGCTTCTGGCTGGGTTTTGCTTATGGGTTTTTGCCGCCGCTCGTATTGGAATTCGTATTTGTAGTGGTCGTCGAAGCTCCCGTCGTGCTCTTAGGCTTCTCGATCGGCGTCTTTGTATCTGCCGCTGGCTCCTTTGTCTTTTTCGCAGCAGCGTCAGCTGCCGGTGTTTTCGTAGCAGCAGGCGGCGTTTTTTCCGCAACCGGCGCCTTTGTCTCGACAGTCGGCGTATATTCCGCCTTTGCGTCTGCAGGAATCGCCTGCTTATATTCCCGCGCTAATTGCTCGCTTTTCTTCATATAACTTTCATCGTTCGTAAAGCCCTGAATCTGAGCTACTTTCAAGCGCAGCTCCGCGATATTCGGCTGCCAATAACTGACTTCCTTAATCCACAGAGGCGCGCCAGGAACCGTAGCCGTAGCTAACCCAGACGAGGCCGCTTCTTGCACCGCCGGAAGAAGTTTCAAGATTTTCGACAAAGGCATGTCGGTTTTCACAGCCCCATAAAATTCTTTTGCCAGTTCCGGCAGACGCACCACCGTTTGCGGCGATGCCAGCTCCTTCAATAGGGCTTTCAAGAATTTCTGCTGCCTGGCTACACGGCCAATATCGCCTTCTTCGTCGCGGTAGCGCACATACTTGATGGCTTCTTTACCGCTCAAACGCTGCACCCCTGGATATAAGTCAATTACCAGGCCGCCGTCATCGTCATAGGGATCGGAGTAACGCATCCGCTTTTCTACGTCAATCGTAATCCCGCCCAGGGCGTCAATCATCCGCATAAAGCCTTTGAAATCAATGGTAACCGTATAGTGAATGGAAACGCCCAGTAAGTTCTCCGCCGTACTTTTAGAAAGCGGCAGTCCGCCAAAAGCAAAAGCATGATTAAATTTATCCCAACCATGTCCGGCAATCTTCACCCGCGAATCCCGAGGAATGGATAAAACAGTTATCTTTTTGGCTTCCGTATCCAAGGTTACCACAAAACTCGTATCCGAACGTCCTACGTCATCCGCCCGCTCGTCCACGCCCAGCACCAAAATATTTATGCGATTTTTCGCCACTACATCCAATAGTGAAGTCCCGCCATTCCAAACTGCAAATACAACTCCAACAAGCAAAAAAATAGCTCCCAAGAGCATGGCCACTCGCAGCTTGCGGATACGCCTCTTGGGTTTTCTTCTGGTAAGTCTTGGTTCTTCGCTGTAACTCATGCTTCGTCCTTTCCTACGACTAAACTTCTTTTCTTTGCACTGTAAATTTCCATTTTCGTTCCTTGCTTAGAATAGTACTCGCCACACCATCTGTCAATGCAACGCCTAGTTTCATAAGAAAAAAATAAGCAACCATCCGATCAAGGAATGGCTGCTTGGTCACACATCTCATAAAACTTCAAATTCATCACAACAGCAGGAAACAACATCCACGCCGCCTATGTACACGCTATAAACCGGTTCTTGAATTTGACCGAAAAAGATTCGTTCCACAACTTCGCCTATTTCTCCACAATAATTACCACGAAGAATGCGCACCTTTTTCCCAACCACGTTCTCACTCCTATTCTTTCTTCTGCTCTAGTAGCAACTACTCTTATTAGCAATTGCAAGTTCATTATATTACCAACTTTATTGCATTATAGCACTCACTTCGCCAATAGAAAAGTCCTATTGTGACAAGAAAGCGCAGCATACATTCCCCGGTCACCAAAGATGTCCCGGCAAGATAACTGTCATTGTTTAATTTTCTGCACGCACGCATGATTTTTTCAGAATTTTAGAGAGGATTTTCTCCTTGGATATTGAAATATAAAAAAATTGAATTACAACCTACCCCATCTAAAAAGGAGGCTTGTATCATGCTTTTTTTAATCACTTATGATTTCAACCAACCACAGCAAGAATACCC
>NZ_JAQUZF010000163.1:0-4295 GCF_028691475.1 Anaeromusa sp. | reverse complement strand
GACGGCATCAACATTGACTTTGAAAATGTAGCTGACGAAGACCGCGACCGCTTTACTCAATTTATCCGCAACCTCACTACGACGCTGAAGAAGCAAAATCTTATTATCTCTATTGATGTGACAGTCCCGAATGAAACTCCCTCTTGGTCTCATTGCTATGACCGCAAGGAGCTAGCTGCAATTGTCGATTATGTTATGGTCATGACCTACGACGAGCAGTGGGCTACCAGCACCCCCGGGGCGCCTGTAGCCTCGCTCCCCTGGGTGGAAAAGAATCTGCAAAAAACCTTGCAAGAAGTGCCGGCAAATAAATTGTTCCTCGGTGTCCCCTTTTATACAAAACGTTGGGAACACACCGAGGAACAAGGCAAAGTAACCGCTAAAGGAAAAACCTTTTTTATGGAGGATGTAAATGCCGTAATACAGACGCACAATATTCAGCCCCAATGGCGCTCTGACTACGGTCTGTCTTACCTAGAGTATGAAGAAGACGGCAAATATTATCATATTTGGGTTGAAAGCAAAGACTCTCTGGCCTTGAAAACCGCATTGATTCATACCTACCAGTTAGCCGGAGCGGCCTGCTGGCGTTTAGGCTTTGAAACACCTGATATTTGGCCCTTGCTGCCATAAAGGAGGAATAACATGCATACCATAATTCTTCCCCGTGGAAAAATGCTGCAGATTAAACAAGGCGACATCACCGCTGAAACAACCGATGCCATCGTCAATCCGGCCAATAGCCATTTACGGCACGGCGGCGGCGCCGCCTTAGCCATCGCCCGCGCCGGAGGTTCTGCCATTCAAAAACAAAGTCAAGAACTCATCAAAAAAATCGGCTCTCTTCCTGTCAGCCACGCGGTCATCACCGACGGCGGTTTGCTGCCTGCTAAATTCGTCATCCACACCGTCGGTCCCCGCTGGGGTGAAGGCAACGAAGAGTGCAAACTGCGACAGGCAGTTGAAAATGTCCTCTTTTTAGGACATCTCTACAATCTGCGCAGTGTGTCCATGCCTGCTATCAGCTCCGGCATCTTCGGCTTTCCCAAAGACCGTTGCGCACAAATCCTCTTGCAAACAGCCATTGACTTCTTTCTTCGTCTGGACACGCCGTTAGAAAGCGTCACTTTTTGCAACTATGACGCAGAAACTTGTCAACACTTCATCCAGGCTGCCAGCGCCGCCAAGCTTATCGATTCATAGGCTTTTACTTATGAATTATTTACCCATAGTAAAGCCGTATTTTTCAAATACTTTGGCGGCTTCCGGACTCAAAAGATATTGCAGGAAAGCTTCCGCTTCCTTGGGCTGTTTAGCATTTGCGAGTATAGCCGCCGGATAAATGATAGGCTGATGGCTTCCCTCGGCAGCAGTAGCAATAATTTTGATTTTCGTGCTTACCGCCGCGTCGGTCTTGTACACTATACCGGCGTCCGCATTACCGCTTTCCACATAGGTTAGCACCGTACGCACATCTTTAGCCAACACCATTCGCTCTTCTAATTTCTCCCATAAATTCAGCTTCTTCAAAACCTGCTGCGCATATTGCCCCGCTGGCACTACTTGCGGCTCCCCTACGGCTAAGCGCTTAACAGCGGGATCTGCCAGCTCCTCAAAGTTTTTAATAGTTAACGAGGAGCTTTGCGGCACAATCAGCACCAGCTTGTTTTCCAGCAAATTCTTCCGTGTTTGCTGTTGCAACAACCCTTTGCCCTGCAATTCATCCATTTGCTTAGGAGCCGCTGAAATAAAGAGATCCGCCGGTGCGCCTTGCTCGATTTGCTTTTGCAGCGAACCGGAGGCGCCCAGATTAAAGACGAGTTTCACGTTTGGATTCTTTTTTTGATACTGCTGTTGAATTTCTCCCAGTACGTCTTTCATACTTACCGCTGCAGATACGTTCAGTTCTGCAGGCGCCGCCGCTTTAGGCGGTTCCCCTCCGCAACCAACCACTAGCAACAAACCCAGGAACACCCCCACCAGACCCAACCAACTTGCTTTTCTCATAATAACTCCCCCTTAAAAAATAAATGCCAGAAAACGCATGCTGCGCTTCTGACACTACTCCGTATCACTACTATCTTTTTTCTTTTATTATATACGAAGAATTCTTATAGTACAACTTCCAGCAAAAAATGAAAATCCACATAAAACGAAAGCCTCCTGCCGGCAGGAGGCTTTCGTTTTGCTTATTTTACGATATCGGCGCCAAACCATTTTTGCGAAATCTTCGCTGAGGTTCCGTCTTTTTTCATTTCATTCAGTACGTTCTGCACTTTGTCGCGCAGCTCTTTGTCATCCTTCCGGAAGCCCACGCCATAAACACCGACTTCGCCCAAGGGCTGTTCAATCGCAATATACGCCCCGGCTTCTTTGGACATGTAATAACGTCCAAGAATTTCATCGGTTACAACCGCATCCAAACGACCTGTTTTCAGATCCATAAAGGCGGCTACACAGTCCGGATATTTTTTGAAATCTTTCAAAGTCGCTTTTAATTTTTCATCCTTAGTAACCACTTCTTCACCAATGCTGGACTGTTGTACGCCAACCACCTTGCCCTTAAGATCAGCGGCACTTTTAATTGGAGAATTAGCCAGGACAAAGATCAATTGCTTGCTTTCCATGTAAGGATCGCTGAAAAGCACGTTTTTCTTACGTTCTTCCGTGATATTCATGCCGTTCCAGAGCGCATCAATACGCTTGCTGTTTAGCTCGGCTTCTTTACTGCTCCAGTCGATGCCCTTAAATTCCACTTCGATGCCCAAGCGTTTGGCCGCTTCTTTGGCCATATCAATATCAAAGCCAACAATATTGTTCTTTTCATCTTTGAAGCCCATCGGCGGAAAATTGTCATCTAAGCCAATGACAATCTTTTTCTTGGCAGGCTCCGTTTTAGTTGTGTTGCCACAACCGGCAAACAATACCCCTGCCATCACCAGCAACAACACTACAGAAATAATTCGTTTCATGAAAACCCTCCGTTCTAGTCTTTTTTATCGGCTCCTTTATTTTACTTTACTTCGGTAAAATAAGAAAGGGGTAAATTGATGATAATAGAAAATAATTTGCATATTTTTTTTGACCGATTTGTGTTTTGACAGTCATCTTTTTGTAACCAAGCTGTAACAAGATTACGTTAAACTAAGTTCAATAAAGCATGAGGGGGATTCACCATGAATAACATAGCAAAAAAAGCAGTCTTTCTAGCACTGGCAGGAATCATCCAATTCGGCATTGGGGCGGCAACAATTGAGGCTTCTCCGGCACATCACGACCGCAAGGAGATGAGACAGCAAGACGAGCAGTTTGAGCATGACCGCCAGGAACGCGAGCGCCATGAGCGCAAGGAACGAGAACACAGAGAACGCATGGAACGCGAACGCCACGAGCGTGAGCGTGCCGAACAGCGCCGTCATGCGGAAGCCATGCGCCGCCATCATCACGAAAGTCAAGAAGCGTGGCACGAGCGGCAGCGTCTGGAAAACGAGCGCCACGAAAACGAAATGCGAACCATTGCCGCTATTGTAGTCGCCGCTGTATTGAAATAAAAAGAATCATAAAAAGGACGTTGAGAAAATAAGTTCTTTTCTCAACGTCCTTTTACCTATTCTTGCGTACTTGCAGGTTCTTTTTAAGGGGCAACAGCAATGGGCAGCACATATTGCGCTACCGCTATAAAGTGAGCAGCGCTGCCGCCCATGACAAACACATGCCAAACCGCGTGATTGTAAGGAATCCGTTTAAAAAGATAAAACACCGCCCCCACTGTATAAAGCACACCGCCAAAAGCCAGCCAGAACAGGCCCTCCGGCGCTAAGGCCGCCGCCAAGGGCTGTAAAAAGAAGACGATCAGCCAGCCCATAAACAAATAACAAAGAGTAGCCGTCTTTTTAAACCGATTGACAAAAAAGAGCTGAAAAATAATCCCCACCGCCGCCAAGCCCCAGACGATGCTAAAAATGGTCCAACCAAGTAAGCCATGCAGCACCACCAGCGCAAAGGGCGTGTATGTACCGGCAATGAGCAAATAAATCGCCGCATGATCGAAAATACGCAGGCGATGCTTTCGTTTCTCATTCTGAAAGCTGTGATACAGCGTAGACGCTAAATACAACAAGACAAGAGACGCTCCATAAATGCTGAAGCTGACTACATGCCACAATCCCCCATACACATAAGCCGATACTACTAAAAAAATCAAGCCAGCCGCAGCTAACGCCGTACCCACGCCATGGGTAAGCGCATTCACACGTTCTTCCACCGGCCTTCCCTCCTTTTGCTGCTGCATTTCT
>NZ_JAQUZF010000162.1:0-4300 GCF_028691475.1 Anaeromusa sp. | reverse complement strand
CTTCGTTCCATGCTTTTTATCCCGTTCACCGCGCCAGTATTGAAAAAGCGCCGGAAAGCTGGTCTTCCCAAGCGGAAACGCTTATCGGCAACGGCCCCTTTCGCCTGACCGGCTGGGTGCATCACGGCAGCTTATCCTTCGCCAAAAATCCCTACTATCGCGATGCCGCCTCCATCCGTTTGGACGGCATGTACTGGCCCATCGTGGACGCCCAGGCCACCCGGCTGACGCTGGTGGAAACCGGCCAAGCGGATATGATGGTCGAGCCGCCAGTTGTAGAGCATGACCGCCTGCAAAAAGAAGGCCTCCTGCGCATCGCCCCCTATCTGGGCCTCTATTATTACGTTTTCAACACCCAAGCGCCGCCATTTGACCGCCTGGAAGTGCGCCGCGCCTTCGCGCTGTCCTTTCAGCGTCAAGCACTGATTACCCACGTAGTCAAAGGAGGCAAGCTTCCGGCCTACGCCTGGGTGCCTCCGGGCCTCACCAATCCGGCTACCGGCCTTGATTTTCGTCAAGAAGGCGGCGATCTAAGCCGCGAAGATGCAGCCGCCGCCAAAGAAGCGCTGCAAACAGCAGGCTACGGAAATGCGCTGCCGCCAGTCACGCTGCTTTTCAACACCGGCGAAATGCACAAGGCCATCGCCGAAGCCGCTCAAGAGATGTGGAAGCAAAGCTTGGGCGTCGCCGTCACCTTGACCAATCAGGAATCAAAAGTCTTTCTGGCGTCCCGCACGCGCGGCGAGTTCCAAATCGCCCGGGCTTCTTGGATTGGCGACTACGCTGATCCCATGACCTTTTTGGATGTTTTCAAGGACGCCACAAACGACGCCAGGTACCAAAATCCACGCTATAACGCGTTGATTGAAGAGGCGCAAAGCTCCCTTGATCCGGCGCGCCGCATGGCGGCCATGCACGAAGCGGAGCAAATTCTCCTTGATGACGCTGTCATCTTGCCTATTTACTACACCACCCAGCCCTATGTAGCCAGCCCCCGCCTGCAAGGCGTCTCCTGGTCAGTACTGGGCTTGGCGGATTTCAAGGATTCCTACCTATTAGAAAACCGCTAATTTATTCGTATCTCACGCTCAAATGGTCATTTTTCCGTCATACATTGTCAGAAATCCTCGGCAGAGCGCCGCTATGCCTGCGTTTTCTTCCTCGTCTGCCGAAAAAAGCCCTCATTTGAGCGGAGCACTCATTAAATCATCGGCTTTCTTGGAAAATTTCCCAAGATAACCTATAGTCACATGAAAGTACAACTAAAAAAGATCATTTCCATAGCCATTTACCTATAGAAAGGTTTAGAGTAATGAAATCATTAATCAAACCGCGCCCGTTACGACAGGGTGATACGATCGGCCTTGTAGCGCCGGCTAGTCCAGGAAAGGCGGAGGAATTGGAGCAAGGCGTGCGCTGGCTGCAGGCGCAGGGCTTCCAGGTCAGCCTAGGCAAGAGCGCCGCTTATACTGACGGCATCTGCGCCGGCGACGATGCCGTACGCGTTGACGATTTACATACTTTTTTTGCCGATCCTAGCATTGCAGGCATTCTCTGCATACGCGGCGGCTACGGCAGCATGCGTCTTTTGCCGCAGTTGGATTACGAACTGATCAAGAGCCACCCCAAGGTGTTCATGGGCTATAGCGACATTACCGCGCTGCACACGGTGTTGCAGCAGCAATGCGGCTTGGTGAGCTTTCACGGCCCCATGGCGGCTTCGGATTTTGGCCGGGAGCCACTATCTGATTTTACCTGTAAGCACTCGCTTCGAGCGCTCACCAGTACCAACCCGCTCGGCGAGCTGCCAGCGCCGCCTGCCGGGGCGACCCCTTTTTTTCTGGTTCCCGGAGAGGCGTCCGGTCCTTTGTGCGGCGGCAATCTCAGCCTCATCGCAGCCGCCTTGGGCACGCCGTACGAACTGGATACCGCCGGACGCATTCTTTGCCTGGAAGAAGTGGGCGAAGCGCCTTACCGTCTGGATCGGCTGCTGACGCAGCTGCACCTTGCCGGTAAGCTGCAGGCGGCAGCGGCCATCGTCATGGGCGTCTGCAGCAACTGTGACAGCGAAGAAGACCCGCCCGGCCAGCGCACCGCCGATGTGCTTCGTGAACGTCTTGGTTCTTTGAGCAAGCCTGTTCTCTGCGACGTTTCCTTTGGGCATACGCCAGACAAACTGACGCTGCCCTTGGGCGTCCAGGCTACGGTTTCGCCGCGAGCCGGCCTAGTCCTGACAGAAGCCGCTTTAGAGGAGGCCCCTGCTAATGTTTACTGAAGAAAAAAAACGTCTTTGCCAAAAAGTCGACGCTCTGGAAGCGGAAATGACCCGACTCAGCCTGGCTTTGCACGCACGGCCGGAACTGGGAAATGAAGAATACGAAGCAATGCGGCTTTTGACCGACGCCAGCCGCATGCAAGGCTTTCACGTAACCCAAGGCGCCGCCGGTCTTCCCACGGCGTTTGTTGCCAAACGCGGCGACAGCGGCCCTAAAATCGCTTTTTTAGCCGAATACGACGCACTGCCTGGTCTTGGTCATGCCTGCGGACACAATCTGATCGCTTCGATGAGCTTTGGCGCAGCCGCTGCCTTCGCCGCCTTAACGACAAGCCAAGCACAAACCTATTTTATCGGCTGCCCGGCGGAAGAAACCCAAGGCGGCAAGATCGCTTTGACCAATGCTGGCGTCTTCGACGCTTTTGACGCCGTTTTCATTATTCATCCCAGCGACGAAACCACCTTAGGCGGCACATCCCTGGCATCCCACCCCTTATGCGTGCGCTTTCACGGCCGCGAAGCGCATGTAGCCAGCCGCAGCGAACGCGGCATTAACGCCCTGGATGCGCTGGTGCTTTTTTATCAAGGGCTGCAGGGACTGCGGCTGCGTTTTGGCGAGCAAGCACTCATTGCCGGTATCATTACCGCTGGCGGCACAGCGCCCAACATCGTCCCCGCCTTGGCGGAGATGAAATGCACGGTGCGCTCCCTTAGCAGCGACTATTTGGAACAGCAGGTACTTCCCGCCGTCCGCGCTCTGGCGACCGGCATAGCTGAAGGCACTGGCGCAACCGTAACACTAGAGCACTATGAACCGCTGTTTAAGGAACTTATCCAGAATACTGACCTTGCGGCTTATTTTGCGGAAAATCTGCGTCTTCTCGGCGAACCAGTCCGCCAGTTGCCGGACAACGACGCTGGCGGCTCCACGGACGTAGGCAATGTCAGCCATGTAGCGCCGACACTGCACCCGGAACTGTCTATTGGGGCCGGTTTGACAGCTCATACGCCTGCTTTCGCCCAAGCCGCCGGTTCCGCTGCAGCCCAAAAACGAGCCCTTATCGGCGCCAAAGCCATGGCCATGAGCGCCTGGGATATATGCTTACAGAACACCAAAAGGAGTTTACTATGAAATTTATTTCTTGGAACGTCAACGGCCTGCGCGCCTGTCTAGGCAAAGGCTTTAACGACTTTTTTCAGCAAAGCGACGCCGACTTCTTCTGCGTGCAAGAAACGAAAATGCAGCCGCACCAAGCGGAATTGGACTTTCCAGGATACGAGCAGTACTGGAACAGCGCCGTCAAAAAAGGGTATTCCGGCACGGCCGTCTTTACTCGTCATACGCCGCTCTCCGTACGCTTGGGCATGGGCCTGGAAGAGCACGATCAGGAAGGACGCCTGCTTACGCTGGAGTATCCGGATTTTTTCCTGGTTAATGTCTACACTCCCAACTCTCAGCGAGAATTGGCGCGTTTGGATTACCGCATGCAGTGGGAAAACGATTTCCGCCGCTACTTAGCAAAGCTGGATACAGAAAAAGCGATCATTCTGTGCGGCGATATCAACGTCGCCCATCAGGAAATCGACATTAAAAATCCCAAAAGCAATCGTCGCAACGCAGGCTTCACTGATGAAGAACGCGGCAAAATGAGTGAACTCCTCATGGAAGGTTTCACAGATACCTTCCGCTACCTTTATCCAGCGCGCGAAAACGCCTATACCTGGTGGTCCTACATGATGAAGGCCCGCGATCGCAATGTTGGTTGGCGCATTGACTATTTTCTCGTCTCCGACCGCCTGCAGGATCGAATCAAAGAAGCTATGATTTACGCCGATATTATGGGCAGCGATCATTGCCCGGTGGGGCTGGAACTGAAGTAACGAGGATTGAACAAGAGAATCGGAGTCATGTGAGGGTACACAAGAGGAGTACTGGGGCAACGATTTTGAACAGGAGTAGATGGAGTAGAGCAAGGGTACGTTGAGGGTGCGAAATATGAAATTGAACCTCAACACATAAAATAC
>NZ_JAQUZF010000045.1:0-20773 GCF_028691475.1 Anaeromusa sp. | reverse complement strand
GCAATACGGAAATCATTGCGGAATTCTTGTTCCGTAATGCCTTGCGCAGCAAAACGGCCATAGAAGTCCAGATTTTTAGCTACATTGGTTTTGGCATTCAGTTTCAGCGTAAAGCGACCACCATCTTGTTTGGTCGCATTATCTTGACTGTACTGCATTTCTATTTCCCCATCCATTTGCACTGGCGCCGCCAAAGCTGCCGTAGTTGGCATAGCGATCATTGCAGCAATAGCTGCCATCAAAAGTTTTTTCTTCATCTGAATCTCTCCTTGCTATATATGATTGTACGTCTTTTATTTACATATTACCAGCAATATTTCCAAACAAGTGTCCATGTTTCCTCATCTGTACTTTTGCTCGATATTTCTGTCTCCTATTAGACGTAGATAGAATTTTACCATGACAACAAAAAAAAGTAAAGAAAAAAAGAAGCCCTGCAATTGCAGGGCTTCTTTGCCGTTGATCTTCGATTTAGAAGAAGAATTCAGCTTGGAGACGGGTGTATTTGTCTTTAATCTCATTGCCAGTAGTGGTTTTGAGATCGCCGTAAATAGCACGCAGTTTGATGTTTTTCGCAGGTACATAAGCACCGTCGAAGTACCAGCCTTTCATGCCTTGGCCTTTGATGCTGTCAGTAACGAAGCCACTGTCATAAGTAGCATTGGCTTCATGTTTCCAGTAGCCCAGAGCTGCCTGCCAGGTACCAACTTTGTTAAGGTCGATCGCTTTGTACTGGAATTCACCTTTGAACGCTTTGTTCTGGGTATCGGCATTGGTAGCACCGTAAACAGCCGTTACTTTCCAGTCCGGAGCAAATTTGTAGGCTGCACCGATATCCCATGCATTCATGTTGTCTTTGTTACCAAAGAATGCAGTGTTATCGTTGTTACGATCTTTGAAGTGAGTATAAGAACCGAACACATTCAGGTTCTTGTTAGCAGCCCAGTTCAAGGACGTACCATAAGCAGTGGAAGTATTGGTACCTGTGCCAATGTAACTGTAGGAATTAGGATCAATGGAACCATAGAAAACTTGTGCTTTCAACTGGTTACCAAAGCCAAAACGAATACCTTTGACGAAGGTTTCATCCAAGAACAGGTCGCCAGTTTCAGTCTGAATGAATTTACCAACGCTAACTGTAGTGCCGCCAATCGGGCCTTCAGCATAAGCAGTGTTCAGGTATACTTTGGAATCATTAGCAGTAAGAGAATTATCGCTGTTTACGTCATTCATGTTGGTTTCAAACATAGCATGAACGTTCCAGTCTTCATTTACTGCAGCATGAGCAGCCAAACGCATACGAATCAAACGATCGCTAGCGCCAGCTTCAGAAGCGCCGCTCAGCTTCTGGTTGTTGTAACGAACACGCAGGTTGCCGTCGAAACGGACATTGTCGGATTTTTTCTCCAACTTGGCAACACGAACACCGAGGTTTTCGATCTCAGCGCTGAACTCGGTAGCCAGCTTATCGATGGTAGCCTTGGTTTCAGCATCAGCTTTGTCGCTACGAGCCATAGCTTTAGCAACGATCTGAGCCATTTCATAACGGGTCATGGTGCGATCGCCACGGAAGGTGCCGTCGCCGTAGCCGTCAACAATACCAGCTTTAGCCAGTTTGTTTACAGCATCATAAGCCCAGTGTTTCGCCGGAACATCGACGAAAGGATTGGCAGCTGCAAAGGCGGTAGCGCCGATGCCGAGGCCGAACATAAGAGCGAGAGCAGTTACAAGACGTTTTTTCATGTGTTCATTCCTCCTAAGAATTTTGTATTTGCGCACAGACAAATACATAAACCCCAGTCGGAGAAAGCAGCTCATGAGTATCCACGTTTCCTCAATAGCCTTTTTCTACTTCTAAGTAAATATGTACTCATCCGGTCACGCCTAATTAATTTCGCCCTTGGATTCAAAACTCCTGCAAAACCGAAAAACTTTTTTCAAATATTTTTCAGTCTTTGACCGGGCGGTCCAAGAACTAGATGTAGTGTACCATAATAAAAAAGAAAAGTAAAGAACGAGTACGGAGTACGTTGTTTTAACAGGAGTAAAGGGAGTAGAGTGAGGGTACGTGAGAGAATAAAAATACCGTGTTTCGAGCCCTCCCTGTACTCCCTCTACTCTTGTTCAATTTTCGTTCTTCTGGTACTTCCAGGCCAGGAGGACGGCCACGTAGTCGTCTACCGGCACAGGCGGAGTCTGCATAGTGATAGGCAGTAAGCGCCGCCAGCCTTGTGGAGGCTGTTGCTGCCAGTACAATTTGCGTGCTTGCTCTGTTGTATGCTTTTCATCCACGACGAGAAATTGCGCCTTATGCTGCGCTGCCAGTTCTTGCAGCATAGCTGCTTGCGCCGTTGAACCGGTGCCGTCGCCGCAAAGGAGGACTTGGATCCTGCCTGTTGCCAAAATTGAGGATATCTCTTCTTGCAAAGTTGGGGTCGGCACAACGAGTCGCTTCTCGATAGAGCCATCCATCGCTACCACGGCTACGCCGCATTTCTCCCGCCCCGGATCCACTGCTGCAATCATCGTTACTCCTCCTGTAAAAGGCAAAAACAAATATTAAACAGGAGTAGAGGGAGTAAATGGAGGGTATGAGAGAGAAATAAAAAATAATACAATTCTCCCGCGAGCCCTCACTCTACTCCCTCTACTCTTTGTTTATATATCTCGCCCTCTTCTTCTCTATCGTTTTACTTTATAGCCCGGACACGGAGTTCAATACGCACGGGACCTGCGGTATGCACATCTTCTATAGTAACCGCCGAAAGCTCCACGCGTCCGCCGAGGCGACTCATTTTAGCCGCCGTTTCATACAAGTGATTGGCCGGTAGCGAGCCTACCATACCTGAAATCGGATCTGGCAGTACTCCTTGGCGCACGGAAAGAGCATTTACTTGTTTTAAAAAGAGAATAATAGCCCCTTCATTGGCCCCTGAGTCTTCTGCGATCGCTTGCTTTTCTTCTTGCAAAAGAGTCGTACCTTTCGCAAAAACAAGCTGATTGGAGTACAATTGCAAGGCCCCGAATACGGGCTCTCCGTAAACCGTGTTTCCTGCCGCCACTACGCGCAGAATGCGCGGCGAGTCGGCTTTTCGTATTTCATCAATAGTTATATCAAACTCACGCTGGCTTATCACGAGTAAGCCCAGGTCTTTATCAATATTCAAGCGCTGCAAAAGCTGCGCATTAGCTTCACGCAAAAAAGCTTCCAGCTCTTGACGCAGTTGTTCTTGCGATTCGAGAGGATCAACCGAACGCGAAGCCAGCACCTCTCCTGCCTGGAAGACAATAGCTCCTTCGCGAACTACGCGAATGCCGGTTTGCAATTTGGCGGCAATTTCCTGCAGCTCTTCCAAGTTACTTTTCAATTTCTCTTTATTACGATTCAACTCTTGGATCTTTTCTTCCAAGTCTTGCTGCTGCGCCTGCAGACGATTCACTTCTCCCTGCGAGGCAGCTAGCGCTTCCACCGCCTGGTCTTTTTCGGCCACAGCCTGCTGCAGCTCTTGTCGTACCACCGCTAAGCGTTGGTTCATTTTTTCTACTTGCTCACTAACCGCAGCAAATTCGGTAGTTTTCTCGGCCAAACTGGCCTTTGCCTTGTCGGAAGCTTCCTGACTAAGCTTTGCTTCCTTCTGCAGCTCCGCCATTTGCGCTTTCAGTTTTTCCATGCCAAAAAGCGCCGTACGCACGTCCTGCGACACAGCCGTCAAAATACCAAAGGTAGCGGTAACAATCAAAATCCCGGTGACAATCGTTACTACTGTGGAAGTATGCTTGGGACGCAAACCGAACAAGGTCAGCTTCTTCTTACCGACCTTCGACCCTAGGCGATCTCCGATAAAAGCAATGGCTCCGCCCATTAAAATCAGCACTAAAATCAAAATAATACCGTCCACGAGCCAAGCCTCCTCTTCGGGGAAATAGATAACAAACAAGAGTATAGGGAGTATAGGGAGGAAACGTATGAGGGTTACGGTCCATACAAGAAATAACGAACAGGAGTCGCGGGAGTGATCTGAGGGCACGACTGAGGGTGCCGAGTAATATTTAAAATAATAATAACAACGCTTCCGTAGCCCTCACTTTAAGCAGTAGACGTCGGTTGCTACGCCGTCCATGGCGCAACCGACCCTAGGTGCTTCCGGCACCGTCGTACTCCTGTTCAAAAACCGTTGCTCCGTACTCCTACCTGGATTTACGCCAGATGAGCCACGCACCAGCAAGGATGCCGACAAGATTGGGAATCCACGCCGCCAGTATAGCTGGAATAGCACCGCCTTGCCCCAAGGCGGTAGTAATAGTCATAATGGTATAGTAGATAAAAATGACGACAATGCTGATGCCCAAGCCGATGGAGGAACTGGAGCGATGCGGGGCCAAGCCCAAGGGAGTGCCGATCAAAGCAAAGACAAAGGAAGCCAATGGAATCGTGAAGCGTTGGTGCAATTCCACCTCATAGGTCCCTGTCTTCACGTATTCTCTCTTCAAAGCATTAATATGCAGCTTTAGTTCTCGAATGGTCATTTCCGCTGGTTCTTTTTGCTCCCTTGAAATATCCTTGGGGGCTTTATCAATTGGTAAAAGTTGCTTATCAAAACGAATCGTTCGATTCAAACCGCCGTCCGGCGTTAAATCGTGAATAACGCCATGCTCCATTTCCCAACGGCCTTCATTCCAAACAGCTTTTTCAGCGTTTTGAATGCGAACCACTTGATCATTTTCAAATTCTTGTACGGTAACAGCATTCATACTGCTTGTTTCTTCATCAAATTTACGGGCATAGGTCAAGCGGGTAATTTTCCCCTGCTCGATATCTTTAATGATAACATGATCTTGCGCCTTGGGTTTGGTATTCTTTTCGATTTCATTCTGCACAGTATACCGATACGCTTCGTTGGCCGCCGGTACCACTTTTTCATTAAAAGCTACTGCAAAGACGCTGACAAAAAAAGCGACAATAAACACAGGCGCTGCGAGTCTGGCAAAGCTAACGCCGCCGGATTTCATCGCCGTCAATTCGCTGGACGCCGACAGACGTCCGAAAGCCAGGAGCGCTGCCAGTAGCATTGACATGGGGAACGTTAAAACAATAATACTAGGCAAGCTATAAATAAATAACTTGATTACACTCGACAAGCTGGCGCCGTATTTTGTTACATATTGAGCAATACGAAATAATGTGCTCGTACCAATAAATATACTGGAAAACGAGCAAACCCCGAATACAAAAGGGCCTAATAATTCCTTTAAAATATATTTATCTAAAATGCGCATCCAGACACTCTCTCCTCATTCGTGAGCCGTTGTTGAATGGGTAACGCATGCAAGGTTCGGCTCTTAGAAATATGCTTATAAAAGGGCTCATTACAAGCTGAAATTTTCACCCAAATAAAATTTGCGGGCTATATCGCTATTGGCGATGGTTTCACGGTCACCGTCAATTAAAATTCGACCATTATTCAAAATATAAGCTCGATCAACAATGCTGAGGGTTTCGCGCACATTATGATCGGTAATTAAAATTCCAATGCCTCGTTCTTTGAGATAGCTGATAATTTCCTGAATATCCGCCACAGCAATAGGGTCAACACCAGCAAAAGGTTCATCCAAGAGAATAAACTTGGGCTCTGTCGCTAAGGCCCGGGCAATCTCCACCCGACGCCGCTCACCGCCGGAAAGCTGTGACCCTAAGCGATCACGCACATGCTCTACATGAAATTCCTTCAGCAAGCTTTCCAGTTTTTCTTTGCGTTCCGACGCAGTAAGAGGAGTAACTTCCAAAATAGCCATTAAATTGTCTTCCACCGAGAGCTTGCGAAAAATGGAAGCTTCTTGCGGCAAATATCCCAGACCATAGCTGGAGCGAACATGCATAGGCAGTTTCGCCACATCTTCGCCGTCGATCACGACACTGCCCTGATCCGGTTTCTCCAAGCCAACAATCATATAAAACGTGGTGGTTTTCCCGGCGCCGTTGGGTCCCAGCAATCCCACTATCGATCCCTGGTCTACCCGAATGCTGACGCCATCCACCACGGCGCGTCCCTTATAGCTTTTTACCAACTTATTGGCTTGGATATACATGCAGAAGCCTCTCTTTCAATGGATAAGAATTAGGATTGAACAAGAGTAAAGGGAGTAATCGGAGGGTACGCAGGAGGGTGACGAGGTACGGTTTATTTAATTATCTTTATTATCCTGCACTTCCTCAGCAGGTTTGTTTTGCGGAACGCCGGTGCTGGGGTTAGGGTTGGTAATGACTAGACGGGCGCGTCCGGTGCCTTCCATGGCTTTGTCATCCAAATACAAATTCAGCGTATTGCCGACAAGTACATTGCCGTCCTGCACAGCTCTGGCGTTGCCAGTCATGATGATCTTGCTGCGATCTTGACCGCTTTTTTCGCCATAATACGTAGCCAGGTCAGATGTAGCATCCAGCTTGCGTGCCTCGCTGACAATGTGTACATTACCCGTACCTATAGCCCGATCTTCCTTGAGGAACGCTTGGATATGATCCGCCGTCATATTGCCGTCCGTCATAAAAATGGTTCCGCCCTGCGGGGTAATGGCGATTTCACTTTCCTGGAAATACTCCACACGCGGGCCGATTAGGCGCTTGTCTCCTTTTACAGCCACTACATTTCCCTGCGCAATAAGCTGTTTGCCGCCTACAGACCACAATTCCACAGATGTCATATTCAAATCCGGTCCAGTTACCTGCACGCCATTGCCGCCGCTGACATGAGCGTCTTGGGTTTTGCTGTTGTATTCTACCGTCTGTCCGGTCATGGTTTGCTGGCCGCGTACAACCTTTACGCCCCCCTTGGCTAGTACCATGCCTGTTGCCGAATCGTAATCAAAGGTATCGGCCGTTACTTCAGTCTTTTCTCCCGGCGCCGCCAGCGCTAGAAGCGAACTGCTGCAGACTAGCGCTAACGCCAAGGCCATTGCCATTTTTTTGCTTTTCCAGAATTTCATACTCCAGCCTCTCCTTCCTATTGCTTCACATAACGGGCATTGCCAATAACCTTAGATTTTTGAAAATCCCGGTCACTTTCAATGCGGTCGCCACTGACTTGTGATTCCTTGCGGTTAAGCTGCGCTTGCCCTTGCCCGTAAATACGCTCTTCTTTCGCAAGCCAGCCCATTTCTTTTGCTACAAAAGTGTCGCCATCACTGGATACCGCTTTGACATCTCCTGTAAAACGCAGAGTTTGTTCTTTAGGAACATACACGCCCACTGGCGCTGTCAAAATCACGGTTCCTCCTTGCGGTCGGTAGAAAACACCACGCACATTCTGCAGGGTAATCTCCTGGCTATTTTTGCTGCCCCGCATGCTCTGCGCCGTCACTTCCCAGACCAGCTTACCGTCCTTGCTTTCGGAAATGGTGTTTCCCTCCATGAAGATGGGTTCTTCTTCCGTTTGGACTACTTCCTTCGGCGGATCCGGGAACTCTTCACGCCATAAATAGTACGCGCCAAAAAGCACGCTAGCAGCCATAAAACTTATTAAAAGCCAGCGGCCCTTTTTCATGCTTCTTCACAGCTCCCATCCACCTTAGTATTCCAACGCTTTTGGAACCAAATCCATTCATCAGGATGTTCCCGAATAACTTCTTCCAATAACTGCGTCATTTGCAAAGTCAACCGCCGCAAGTCTTCTTTTTCTT
The DNA here is from genome assembly GCF_028691475.1 of Anaeromusa sp. Lineage (NCBI taxonomy): Bacteria > Bacillati > Bacillota > Negativicutes > Selenomonadales > Sporomusaceae > Anaeromusa > Anaeromusa sp. The sequence continues at coordinate 13,099 of NZ_JAQUZF010000045.1, read as the reverse complement.
CTCCCGTATTTTCGTATTCCAAGGGAGGATAAATCAGCACCCTATGGCCGCTATAATCTGGTTTATGCACGATAAATACAGGCATCACCGGCGCTTTAAACTTGCGTGCAAAAACAGCCGGCCCCAGAGGCGTCGAAGCCGGTTTTCCGAAAAAATCCAGGAAAAGGCCATCAACGCCAGCGTCTTGGTCTGCCAAAAATCCTAGAATTTTCCCCTTTTTCATCGCCTTAGCCGCCCCGATCAGTTCCGTCGTTCCCCGGGCAAAAATTTCGATGCCCACTCGCTCTCGATATTCATTGAGCAGCCGGGTATGCTGATCATTCGGCTGGCGCTTGATTACGCTTGTCATCGGAAACCCAGCCATAGACAAGGCCGCTCCCAGCCATTCCCAATTGCCGATATGAGCGGTTAAAAAGACTACTCCGTGCCCTCTGGCTACAGCGTCTTCTAAATACTGTCGGTTTTCAATCTCCACGAGCTGGGAAATTCGTTGCGCATCCAGTTTCGGTGTAAACATAATTTCCAAAAAGGTCTGTCCCAGGTTACCGCAAAGTCGTCTCATTACTGCAGCAGCAGCTTCTTGGGAGAGTCCGAGGCGTTCTTTCATTTGCCGAATACCACGACGTCGCTGCTTGGGGGCAATGTACCAATACAAAAAGCCTAAGGAGCGTCCCAACTTGACAACGCATGCATACGGCAGCAAACAAATCAGCCGACTCAGCGCTTTCAACAAATGATATTGCCATTCATTGCTCATGGTCATGCCCTCCTTTCACAGCAATTATATTACCACTGCTTCTAATCATAAAATGAAAAGTATCCACTACTGACGAGTATGCTGCTGGCCGCTGCCCTCCACATAGGATTGGACAATCCCATCCCAAAGGCCCTGGCTGCGCAAAATAAACTCCAAAACATCTCGCACGCCGCCGCCGCCGCCGCGATGTGCGGAGATGTAATGACAACGCTGCGCTACCTCAGGTACCGAGTTAGCCACGCCGCAGGCAAATCCCACCTGTACTAAGGCAGGAAGATCGTTTAAATCATCGCCCACATACGCAACCTCTTCTACGCCCAGACCATGCTTATCCATCAATTCCCGCAAAGCCGTCTGTTTGTCCAGCGTCCCTTGATAAACATCGCAAATTTTTAGTTCAGCGCTGCGCAAACGAACCATTTCACTTTCCCGCCCTGTAATGATGGCCGTTTTGATTCCTGCACGCTGCGTCACCGCAATGCCCAAGCCGTCTTGTACGAAAAATTCTTTCATTACTTCGCCATCTTTGCCGATGGCAATTTGGCCGCTTGTCAGCACGCCATCCACATCAAAAACCACCAGCCGCACCTTGGAAGCTCGGGCGTTTGCGTCATTCGTCTGCTTGATTGGTATATCCATGTTATTATACCACTCCTTGGCACGAATTTTTATTTATGTTTTCTAGCAATGCCGTCAATAGCCTGGATATCAAGAAGCAGTTCTTCCAATTGATCCAGATACACCATGTTCGGCCCGTCGCATAACGCCTCTTCCGGATTGTCATGCACTTCTAAAAATAAAGCATCCACACCGACCGCAGCCGCAGCTCTGGCTAAATGTCCGACATATTCGCGCTGCCCCGCTGACGCCGTGCCCGCCCCGCCTGGTAATTGCACGCTATGGGTCGCGTCAAACACAACGGGATAGCCAAAGGAGCGCATAATCGGCAAGGCCCGCATATCAACAACTAAATTGTTATAACCTAAGCTAAAGCCGCGTTCCGTAAGTAAAATATTTTCACAGCCTGCTTCTTCGAGCTTACGCACAACGTTTTTCATATCATTGGGCGCCAAGAACTGTCCTTTTTTCACGTTGACGGCAACGCCGCTTTTCCCAGCTGCAAAGAGCAAATCCGTCTGCCGCGAGAGAAAAGCCGGAATCTGCAAGACGTCCAGCACTTTAGCAGCCGGCTCTACTTGGGTAATTTCATGAATATCACTCAAAACTGGCAAGCCTAATTCGTTTTTAATTTTTTGAAGCATGCCAAGTCCTTCTTCCAAGCCCGGTCCGCGGAAGGAATTATAGGAAGAACGGTTGGCTTTATCAAAGGATGCTTTGAAAATATACGGCATGCCCAGGCGTTCTGTAATGGCCTTGATTCCGCGGCCAATACGAAGTGTCCGTTCGTAGTCTTCAATTACGCAAGGCCCTGCAATCAGAGCGATCGGGCGCTGTGCGCCAAGCTCCAAAGAACCGATTTTCACAGTATGCATAGTCAACCTCCTTGATTAAGAACAAAGTATTGAACAAGAGAATCGGAGTGACCGGAGGGACCGAAGGAGGGATACAATTTTTTGATGCTAACATCTTTAATTTTCTCTCTGTCGTACCCTCAGATTCTCCGATTCTCTTGTTCAATCCCGCTCCCGTACTTTTATCTACGACTCAGCAGGATTGCTTCCACGCGTTTGAGGTCTTCCGGCGTATCGACGCCAACGGAGGCGTGTTCGGTCGGAAGAACTAGAATTTTATGACCATATTCCAACGCCCGCAGCTGTTCGAGCGATTCCGTCTGCTCCAAGGGAGTCGGCTGCATTGCCGCGTATTCCAACAAAAAATCACGCCGATATCCGTAAAGGCCCAGGTGTTTATAGGCTTGAACCAAGCCTGGTTTACGGGGAAAGGGAATCAAAGAACGCGAGAAATACAGAGCATAGCCCTGCTGGTCCAGCACCACTTTGACCACGCTGTCCTGCGCCGCTTCTTCAGGCAGCAGGGACGTGCACAAGGTAGCCATTTGCAAAGCAGGTCGCTCTACAAAAGCTGCTGCCAAGGCTTCAATAACTTGCGGTTCCACGAGGGGCTCATCACCTTGAACATTGATGATAATATCCGCATCCGTGTGTTTACGGGCCACTTCCGCCAACCGGTCCGTTCCTGTAGGATGAGCGCTAGAGGTCAATATCGCCTGGCCGCCGAAGGCTTCTACCGCTTTTACAATGCGTTCGTCATCCGTAGCTACCAAAACTTCTTGAACCCCCCGCGCTTGGACGGCTTGTTCGTATACATGCTGAATCATCGGCTTACCCGCCAACAACGCCAGCGGCTTTCCCGGCAGCCTTGTGGATGCATAACGCGCCGGAATCACACATACGGTTTTCATACTTCTCGTTTCTCCCCTTCCACCACTCGGCGAATGAGCTCCAAGAGTTGTTCATAGCAACCGTCCATAAATCGCAATTCAATCCCTAAAATATAGACGGGCAAAGGACGATCCGAGTGAATAAATTCCGCCGGTATCTTTACGGCGTCTTTTTCGGTTGTAATAATGGCTTTTACACCGGCTTCCACCGCTTCTTGCATGACCTGCTGCATTTCCGCCATCGTATAGTCATGGTGGTCCTCATACCGAGCGGAAGCAACCACACAGGCACCGATGTCGGAAATAGTTTGTTCAAAGGAAGAAGGATTGCCAATCGCAGAAAGCGCCATGACCTTGACTCCTGCGATTTCAGAAAGAGGCATTTTTTGCGGCGGATGACCTTGGTACCATTCTCGTATTTCAATACAATGCCTTGGTTGATGTACGCTTTCAATAATCGCCGCATCCTGATTGTATTGATGCACTGTACTGCGGATAATCTCCCTCGTATCCGGACTGGATTGGTCTACTTTGGTCAGCAAACAAGCATGGGCTCTATCCAGATGGGCCAAGGGTTCTCGCAAAGTGCCGCGCGGCAGCAAATAACGATTGCCAAATACATTCAACGTATCAATCAAAACAATATCCAAATCCCGCATAAGCTGCCAATGCTGGTAGCCATCATCCAAAATGACAACCTGTGCCTTCAACTCTCTAACGGCATATTCGCCGGTAATCGCTCGGTTCCGCCCGATTACGACCGGCACGCCCGGCAGATTTTTAGCTAATAAAAACGCTTCGTCGCCGGCTTCGCTGGCCGTCATAAAGGTTCGCTTTCCATCGGAAACAAGCCCTACGGTGCCCCGCCACTTCGCCCGGTAACCCCTATTCAAAAGCACGACCCGATAGCCCATATCGCGAATAATCGCCGCCAACCGTTGCGCCGTCGGCGTCTTGCCTGTGCCGCCTACGGTAACGTTGCCTAAGCTAATGACTTTACAGGGAAGCTTATACCGCTTTCGTAAGCCCCACCGATACAAGTTGAGCTTGAAAGTCAGACCGGCGCCGTAAAGCCAGGAAGAAACACGCAAGAATAGCAAGATAAGCTTTCCCAGTATTCCTGTTTCCTTCCCATGTACTAATTGATATAAATATGCCTGAATCGCTTCTCGTTGGCGCATACATGCCCCGCCTTCTCTCGTAGTTGGCTCCATTCGAAAGGCTTCGCTATTTTTGCAAAAGTTCCTGCAAATAGCAAATGCTTCGCCGAGAAGCCCCCTTATTTTCGCGGACAATATCCAGAGTCAACGCTTCCATGCGCTGGCGCTCCTTGCTGTCTTGCAGCAAATGCAACGCGGTTTCTGTTAGCTCTTGCGCATCACAGACCGTACTACACGCCTGCCGTCCAGAAAATAAAGCATACGTTTCTTTAAAATTGAACATATGAGGACCGATCAAAATTGCCTTGCCATGCGCCGCCGGTTCTAAAATGTTATGACCTCCATGAGCCACCAAGCTGCCGCCGACAAAGACAACGTCACCAACACTATAAATGCGTCCTAATTCCCCAATAGTATCCAGAATAACCACGCTGCCTTGACCGCCCTGATTGGCTTGTTGCGTACGACGACGTACAGGCAAGCCCTTTGTCAAGCAGAGCTTCACTAACTCGTCTACGCGTAAAATTTCTCGGGGCGCTAAAATTAAGGCCGCTTGAGGATATTGCTGCCGCACCTTTAAAAAAGCCGTAAGCAATACTTCCTCTTCACCCTCATGCGTGCTGCCGGCAACCAAAATCGGCTCATGTCCTGTAAGAGTCAGCTCTTGTTTCAAACCTTCTCTTTCTTCAGGCGATACATGCGTGTAGGTCTGGTCAAACTTGGTGTTGCCTGTTACTACCACTCTATGCGGGTCAGCGCCTAGTTGAATAATATATTGCTCATCAATCGCAGATTGCATGCAAAAACGTTCCACTGTGTCCAGCATGTCCCGCAAAATACCTTTAAGATAATGATACCGTTTCACGCTGCGGTCACTAATTCGCCCGTTTACCATCATTACCGGAATCTTGTATTGTCTAGCCGCATACAAGAAGTTGGGCCATAGCTCGGTTTCTACCAGCAAAAAAGCTTGAGGCCGAACTTGGGCAAGCACTCTGCGCGGCAGCCATGGTAAATCCAAGGGAAAAAAGATCAGTCCGTCCACATCCGTCAGAATGCGTTTGGCCATGGAATACCCGCTGGCTGTGACAACCGATACCAACACAGGCGTTCCCGGCATGGCTTTCTTCAGTTCTTTCACCAAAGGGCTGGTAGCAACAATCTCGCCTACTGACGCCGCATGCAGCCAAATGCAATTTTTATGCGCCACTTTATCCAGCGCATGCGCTGGCAAACAACCGAAACTTTGGCGCAATCGTTCGGCAAAGCCTTCTTGCCGGAGGCACCGATAAGCAAATACCGGCATGGCGGCTATCACTAGTATAACAGTCATGAGATTGTAAAAAAAGCGCATCTTCTAAACCCCGCTGCTTTCTGTCCCAGTATCGCGAAACTGAACCTGATACAACTTCTGATACAAACCGCCAGCCTGCAGCAATGCTTCATGAGAGCCCATCTCCACGATCCGTCCCTGATCCATAACCAAAATGCAATCCGCCCGGACAATCGTTGACAGTCTATGGGCGATAACCACGGAGGTACGCCCTACCATCAGTTTATCCAAAGCGTCCTGCACCAACTGTTCGCTTTCCACATCCAAAGCCGACGTAGCTTCGTCCAAAATCAGCAAGCGCGGATCCCGCAAGATAGCCCGGGCAATCGCAATACGTTGCCGCTGACCGCCGGAAAGCATGCAGCCCCGTTCGCCAATAGGAGTCTCATAGCCTTGAGGCATAGCTGTAATAAAGTCATGCGCATTAGCTGCTTTAGCAGCTGCTATGACCTCTGCCTGTGTTGCCTCCAAACGACCGTAGCGAATGTTTTCATACACGGAACGATTAAAAAGCACCGTTTCTTGCGGCACAATGGCCATTTGTTCCCGCAGCGACTTTTGCGTCACCGTGCGGATATCAACGCCATCCAGATAAATTGTCCCTTGCTGGGGATCATAAAACCGCGGAATCAGGGCGGCTATGGTTGTCTTACCCGCGCCTGAAGGACCGACAATGGCAATCATCTGCCCGGGATGGGCTTCAAAAAACACCTGACGCAAAGCCGGTTCTCCCGGATTATAGGAAAAGTCGACCCCTTCAAATACCAAATGTCCCTGGGATTTTTGCAACACTACCGCCCCCGGCGCGTCCTGCACATCCGGTTGGGTATCAATCACTTCAAAGACACGCTGGGCTGCCGCTAAAGCGCGCTGTACCACTCCGTAGGATTTGCTGATTCTTTTGACCGGATTCGATAAATTTACAGCATAAATCAAGAAAGCAATTAACGCGCCTGCCGTCAAATCCCCATGAATAACTTCCCAGCCTCCATACCAGATAATCAGCGTCACGCCGATCGCCGCTAAAAATTCGATTAAAGGAGTCAGCGTAGCCATAAGCTGGGCGTTTTTCATTTGCGCCCGAAAGTTGGAAAAGTTCTCCTTTTGAAAGCGTTCAATTTCAAACTCTTCTCGGGCAAAGGACTTGATAACTCGAATAGAGGAAATGGCCTCTTGCAAAACCGACGTAATATCAGCCACCTTAACCTGCATTACATTGCCGGAAGCGCGCAGTTTTTTACCGAACACATTAATAGTTTGCCCAACCAAGGGCACCGTAATGAAGGTAAATAGAGCAAGCTTCCAGTGTAAAAAGAACATAGCGCCAATGGAGCCGATCAGAATAACGCTCTCCGTAATCAACTCAATCAGAGTATCCGCCAACGCTCCTTGCACAGCCGCTACGTCATTAGTAACATGACTCATAATATTTCCGGTAGAGTTGCGCGAATAAAAAGAGAGCGACAATCTTTGCAAATGGCGATAGATGTCTTCGCGTATATCGATGACAATTCTTTGTCCCACATAGGCCATCAAATAACTTTGCCCGTAGAAAAAAATGCCTCGCAGCAAAAAAACCACGACGATGCCGCCTGCAATGAGATTGAGCATCATCATATCTTTCTCGGCTAAGACTCTATCGATCACGTCTTTAATAATCCAAGGAACGTATAAGTTTGCCGCCGAAGCCAGGACTATGCAAAAAATCGCCGTTCCCAAACGAGGCAAATAAGGCCGCAAATATTTTAGCAGCCGCATATAGCTATTCATGCACTTTCCTCCTGCTGCCGGATGCTTCCGCTAAAATTAAAGCCGCAACACGCTGAACGGCGCCGCTTTCCCCCAATTTATGACGGACTTCCTCCAAAGCGCGGTGCGTAGCAGCATAATGCTCAGCATCTTGAAGATACTTCAAGACCTCTGCGGCCAGTCGCTGCGGCTGCGCTTCGTTTTGGACGAGTTCCGGCACAACTTGCCGCCCCGCAATAATATTGGGCAAGCTGATATACGGTAATTTCACCAACAATTTTCCTAAACCATAGGTTAAGGGATTCACTTTATAAGTCACAACACAAGGCAAATCCATTAAAGCCGCTTCCAAGGTCACCGTACCGGAAGCCGCCATTGCGATTTCCGCCGCTTGCATCCAGTCGTACAAATACTCCCGCACCAAACGAACAGGCAAGCCAGCTGCTTCTATCGCTGGCTGCACCATATCTTCTGCTACCGTTGAAGCCAAGTGCAAGACAAATACCGCTTCCGGCACCGTTGCCGCCACCTGCCGGGCTGCTTCCAAAAACAAAGGCAGCAGGCTCTTAATCTCCTGTTTCCGGCTTCCAGGCAACAGCAAAACAATCCGCTCCTGCGGCTGCAGTTTTAAAAAGGCTCGCGCCTCTGCCGTATTGCGTTTCGTTCCCACTAAATCCAACAACGGATGGCCCACATAGGTCACGTTGCCGCCGTAGCGCCGGTACAGTTCCGCTTCAAAGGGAAAAATAGAAGCAATATGATCAACTGAGCGTACCACGCCCTTAGCCCGCCACTCGCCCCAAGCCCATACAGAAGGCGCTATATAGGAAACAACACGAATACCTTTGGCTTTCGCGATTTTCGCCAAGCGCATATTAAAGCCGGGATAATCAATAGTAACTAAAATATCCGGCTTTTCCCGATCCATCGCCGCCGCTAAAACATCGCGCAGACGGAATAACCGCGGTAAATTTTTAATAACTTCCACTATGCCAATAACGCCCAAGTCGGCAATATCATAGAGAATGTCCACGCCTTCGCGGCGCATGGCTGCGCCGCCCATGCCGAACAAACGCACATCCGGCTTCATGGCGCGCAACGCCGCTGCAATGCCTGCGCCATGAAGGTCACCGGAGGCTTCGCCGGCGGAAAGCATGATTTTGCACATGAGACATCCTCCTAGGAATTAAAATATATTAACGAACAGGAGTAGAGTGAGTAAAGGGAGGGTACGTATGAGGGTTACGAGATGCGAAATTTAAAATTACTATTTTACCACAATCGTGATACTATGCGCATCGGCCAAGGCAATGGCTTCTACACGGTCTACGAGCAAGGTTTTACCGGCTTCCAGCACAAGGGCGGACGCACCGGCTTCGATCATGGAGCGAATGGTGGCGGGACCCGCGCCAGGCATGTCAAAGCGCTGGTCTTGCTGGGGTTTAGCTGCTTTGGCCACTACAGCGCCGCTGCCTCCAGCCAAGGCACCGCCGCGACGAATGCAGGCGTCAGTGCCTTCTATCGCCTCTACCGCCATAACGGCCCGATCTTTTACTACCACTGTCTGTCCAATATCCAAAGCGCCTATTTCTCTAGCCATGGACAAGCCGAAATCCATATCCGCCAATTCGGCTTCCGTAGGCTGACGCTTGGTCAAAACGCCCGGCTGCGGCAACAGCATTTTCAACAAAGCCGTTTGATCCGCCACTTGAATGCCTTCTTGGGCCAATGCTTTCACTAAGGCCAACAAAATGGTGTCATCCTTTTGATCCGGCAATGACGCCAGTAACTGTTGGAATCGGCCATCCAACTCCACTTTACCGGAAAAAAGCAGTTCCTTGGTTACTTTCCCTAGCATCGTAACCTGGGAAACCTCTTCCTGGCGAAGGGTATCAATTAAAAGCTGCAGCTGACCAACGCCAATCTGATGATATACAGAAGCCGCTTCCGCCAAGTCGCTCTCCACAGTAGGCAACACCGCTATCGCCACAACAGATAAACCTAAATTTCGCGCACAGAACGCAAAATCAACCGGCAGTCGTCCGACGCCGGCAAGCAAACCGATTTTCTGCATATTCACCGCTCCCATATCCAAATTAAAACGAAAAGCTAATTTAGTTTCTCCAAAACAACAGAAAGAGTTCGCTACAGAATACCCTGTACTCTGCAGCAACTCTTCCTCTGCTGCAACTTATTCACTACTGTCACGGCGCGTCCGGCAAATACCCCGCTCCGCATTGCGCAAAAAGCGCAAGAAGTGTTCTACTTCTTCATATGCTTCCAGTTCTTGTTCCATCATTGCAATCGCTTGATCCAGCGATAAACCGTTCTTGTATAAAATCCGATAGGCTTTTTTCAGTTCGCGCCGCGCTTCTTTCGGCACGCCCGCTCTAGACATGCCTACGCTGTTCAAGCCGGCTACCTTGGCCGGATGCCCGTCGGCAATCATAAAGGGAGGCACATCCTGAACCACTTTGGAAGCGCCGCCAATCATCGCATTGCGGCCAATTTTAACAAATTGGTGCACCCCGGACAAACCGCCGATTACAACGCGATCTTCCACAATAATATGACCTGCCAGCGTAGCGGCATTGGACATAATTACGTGATTGCCTACTATACAGTTATGCGCCACATGCGTATAGGCCATCATTAAGCAATCAGAGCCAATGCGTGTTTCTTCGCCTTCGCCAGTTGCCCTATTTACCGTGGTAAATTCGCGCAATGTCGTCCGGTCGCCGATAAACACATAGCTTTTCTCGCCCTTGAATTTCAAGTCCTGCGGTTCCGCTCCAATCGAAGCACTGGGGAAAATAACACAGTCCTTGCCAATGCTAGTCCAGCCGTCAATAACCACATGCGGGCCTATTTTCGTCCCATCGCCAATCACTACATGTTCACCAATGACTGCGTAGGGGCCTATCTGAACATCCTTGCCAAGACGCGCATTGGGATGAACCACTGCCATCTCGTGAATCATACGCAAAGGTACTACTTTATCCGTTTGCATAATATGACAACTCCTTCTGACTGAGTCTCTGTCAATACTGTTAGGTCATTACTCTCAGGCTGTTTTTCTGCTCTTATATTCCGACTGCTCAGTCAAATAGAAACATCATCTTTTTTTGCAAAAAAAGCCTTTACGCTGAACTATACTGCTCTAGTTTTGTTTTCCTAGGCAACATCACTGTTTTTCTTGCTATTTATGTTTTTTATTCTTGCTTGTCCGACAGGGCAAACATAAACTCTGCTTCCGCTACCAATTGACCCTCTACAAAAGCCTCTGCACGCACTTTACCTACGGAACCGCGCAGACGGGTTACTTCCGCTTCCATACGCACCTGATCGCCAGGTACGACCGGTTTACGGAACTTAACGCCTTCCATACCGGCAAAATAAGCAATCTTGCCCCGGTTTTCATCCGGATACAATAAAGAAACCCCGCCAACCTGCGCCATAGCCTCCAGCAGCAATACTCCCGGCATAACCGGTTTATTCGGAAAATGCCCCTGAAAAAAAGGCTCGTTAGCAGTCACATTTTTTATGCCGACGCCACGCTTTAAGGGCTCCAACTCCAAAATGCGATCTACCAATAAAAACGGATACCGATGAGGAATAATTTCCTTGATTTCTTCAATAGTTAATACCACTATGCGCAACCTCCCTGCCTGGCCGCAGCAATTAACTGCGACAGTTTTGTATTCAATGCATGACCGGACGATACTGCCACTACATGGCCTTTAATCGGACCTGCCAACGCTAAATCGCCAACCACATCCAGCACCTTGTGCCGGACCAATTCATCCGAAAAACGTAGTACATTAACCGCGCCATTTTCATCATACACGGCTGCGTTTTCCATGCTGCCGCCCAAGGCCAAGCCTTGCGCCTGCAATACTTCTATTTCATGGACAAAGCCGATGGTCCGCGCCGGGGCAATCTCTCGCCAAAATAAATCCTTGGTAATTTTCACATCAGCAAATTGAATTCCAATCGCCTTGTGCGGATTAACCGACGTAAAAGTAATACGAAAGCCATCATACGGCAAAATAGAAATGAACCGATTTCCATCTCGCACTATAAACGCCTCTTCGATACAGTAAACCGATCGTAACGCTTGCTGCTCACAACGCCCCGCCTCTGCTAAGAGCTCCAAAAACGGCAAAGCGCTGCCATCCGCCACAGGCGGTTCCATCGAATCAATTTCAATGAGACAATTATCAAGGTTCAACGCGGAAAATGCCGCCAAGATATGTTCCACCGTAAAAACCTTGGCTTCACCCGCTTCCAACGTTGTCGCCCGCATGGTCTGCGTTACACAGGCCGCTTGCGCCGGAACGCGAGGTCTGCCGGGCAAGTCAATCCGTTCAAAAAGGATTCCCGTATCTGCAGGCGCCGGCAAAAAACGCACTTTCACTTCCCGTCCGGAATGCAGGCCAATCCCGCTATAGGCAACTTCCCTTGCCAGAGTACTTTGTCGTTCCATGATTCCTCCCAAAAGCATTAAGCCTTTGTTTATTCTAGCGGATTTACGTGTGCAACGCAAGAGTTTCTGTCTTGTCTCCGTGTTTCCAGCGATTATGCAGCCAAAACCATTCCTCAGGATACTGCCGAATGTGCTGCTCGACGCATTGGGTCAGCACTTGCGTTGTTTGCTGAATTTCTTCTTTTTTATTTCCCGTCTTCTCGACAAATACCGGCGGATAAAGCCAGGCATGATGCCGTCCATCCGCCTCTTGCGTAATAAAAGCCGGCACAATCGGAACCTGGCGCATACGCGCCAAATGCGCCGCACCTGGAGGACTGGATGCTTCGCGACCAAAAAACTGCGTCCGCACGCCTTCCGGCCCTGCATCCTGATCCACCAGCAAACCGATAATATGTCCTTCGCCTAAAAGCTGAATCATTTCCTTTACGCCTGTTTTATAGGTCACATGCATGCCACTTTGGCGACGATATTCGTTAATAAAACGGTCCATCGCATCATTTGTCTGCTTTTGCACTACTGCCACCAACGGAAAGCCTCGTTTCGCCAAGGCGGCGCCCAAGAGCTCCCAGTTGCCGCTATGGGCGGTCGCCAAAACAACGCCTCTCCCCAACGCCAAGGCTTGTTCCAGATGCTCCGCACCGGTAAAGGAAATCCAGCTATCGAGAGGCTGCTTTAATAAAAGCGGCACGCGCAGCACTTCCATAAACATAGGGCCAAAACGCACCGCGCTGGCGCGAGCTACACGCTCCGCTTCTGTTTGGTCAACAGCTAAACTCAGTCGAATGTTCTCAATGGCCATTTTTTTTCTTTTTTGCGGAGTCAGCTTCCAGGCTACACACCCCAGGTAGCCGCCCCACCGCTTAGCCGTCGCTGAGGAAAGAGCGCAAGCCAGACGGCTGAGAAGCTTTACAATAAAGTACAGCATTTGACACTCCTCGATACATTAAGATACAGAAAAGAAGGATAAAAAAGAAAGGAACGACACACAGAGTAACTGAGTAACAGAGAAATGCCAGAGAATATATTTATAAGAACACAGTATAAGAGATTGCCGCGCTGCGTTCGCAATGACGCAAATTCCTTAGGACTTTAATTAATTTTTTCTCTGTTTCCCTCTGCTTACTCTGTTACTCCCTTAATAAACAAGCAGTAGCTTCGATTTTCTTCTTTAATCGCAGTATTTCTCGATATATGTTTTTGTAGATTCTTTGGCTAGACAGGCTAGGCTGGTAGTGAAGTGGTTTTTGCG
>NZ_JAQUZF010000044.1:0-20846 GCF_028691475.1 Anaeromusa sp. | reverse complement strand
ATTTTACATAAAATAAAATAAGACTGACCTGGAATGGTCAGTCTTACTATGTAAAATCGTCTCACGAAATCCCCTTCCTGTCGCTCGCAGGTATAGCGGTGATTGTTGGTTAGGCAGTTCTCCTGGCTCTGGATCATCGCGGCTTCAAACCTTCCCGGAACCATTCTTCCAGTGGTATCTTTTGAAGCAACTCTCCCATTACAGTGGCGGGACCGCGCCGGTATTACACCGGACTTCCCTATTAAGCCCTCACGGGCACCTAAACCCTCTTTATGCGGTTTTCTTTACTAATTTAAATACTAGCAGTTTTGTTCTTTTTGTCAAGTCGTTTTTCGTCGTCCAGCAAACTTCTTCCGTCTGCGCGCTTCTTATTTGGCGCCAATTCCTAATTGATCTTTGTACTTCCGCATGCCTTCGATACAGCATTGCATGACCGTATTCGCCTCCAGATTTAACAGGGCAAAGCCTTGGTTAATGACCTCGCGGTTGCATTTAGCGGCAAAGCTTTTATCCTTGAATTTTTTCTTCAGGCTTTTCACTTCCATATCCTCAATGCCCGTAGGGCGCATTAAAGCAGCAGCCATAATAATGCCAGTCAGTTCATCTACAGTAAACAAGCTTTTTTCCAAGTTTGTAAGAGGCTCGCATTCCTCTGTGCAAAGACCATAGCCATGGGAAAGAATAGCACGGATATCGGCCTCTTCCACATCTTCGCCGCCTAAAAGCTCCCGCACATGCTGACAGTGCTCCTCCGGATATTTTTCATAGTCAACATCATGCAAATAGCCGATAGCCGCCCAATGAGCCGCATCCTCTTGAAAATATTCTCCCATTGCTTCCATTGCTGCGCTAACCGCCTGAGCGTGCAATAGTAAGTGTTTTTCCGTAACATGTTTCTTTAAAATGCCTTGCGCTTTTTCCAAGGTTAACTTTGCCATTTCCGCCGCCTCCATACAACAATATCTTGCATTCTAGTTCTTCCTACGATTACAACATTCATTATACCTCGTCTCTAGCATACATAAAAGCGGCGTGGCAAATTCTATACGCCATTACTTTGACAAGGCTCTTCGATCCTTCGGATGTGTCACCGGGGCTGCCGCCAGCAGCTTTTGCGTATAAGAATGTTTTCCTTGCGTTAACTGATGCGCAGGTAAGACTTCTACCAGCCTGCCTTCTTGCATAATGCCGACGCGGTCCGCGACGTGGGGCAGCATGGCTAGATTATGCGTAATGAAAAGATAGGTCAAATTCATCTGCTGCCGCACTTGATGCAGCAAGCCAAGAATCTGATTCTGCAGCGTCACATCCAAACTCGACGTAGCCTCATCAAAAACAACCAGCCTTGGCTGCGGCAAAAGAGCCCTAGCCAAGGCAACTCGCTGGCACTCCCCGCCGGAAAGTTCTCCCGGATACCGCGCCAGAACTTTAGCGTACAAACCGCAGCATTCCAGCATACTGCTGATCCGCTTCTTTGCGCGAGCTTCATTTTCTTCTAGAGCAAAAGAGCGTACCGGTTCCGCTAGAATTTCGCCTACTTGCATACGGGGATTCATGGAAGAATAAGCGTCTTGAAACACCATCTGCACTTGGCGGCGATAATTTTTTTGCGCCTTCCCCTTTAGTGCGGAAATATCCGCACCATCAAAAAGAATTTTTCCTGATGCCAATGGCTCCAATAACAAGATCGCTCTCGCCAGCGTACTCTTCCCGCTGCCGCTTTCTCCAGCTAACGCAAAGCGCTCTCCTTCGGCAATCTGCAAGGATACCTTTTCTACGGCCTTTACTTCTTTGTGTCCGGCCAGCCAATGCGAATGCAACCGATAACGGCAACAAGCGTTTTCAACTACAAGCAGACTCATGCGCCGCCTCCTCTATCAATTCGAAGCGACTGGCTGCCAACAAGCGCTGCGTATAGGCCTCCTGAGGCGCATCAAAAATTTCCATGCAGCTTCCCTGTTCTACCACACGCCCCTCGCGCATGACCGCCACCTGATCCGCCAGCTCTGCAATCACGCCCATATCATGAGAGACCAAAAGCACCGAGCTTCCTCCCTCTTGCTGCAAGCGGCGCAATTCTTCGATAATCTGCGCTTGCAAGGTCACATCCAAGGCGGTAGTCGGCTCATCTGCGATGATCAAAGGAGGCTCCAGCGCCACAGCCATAGCAATCAGCACTCTCTGCCGCTGACCGCCTGACAATTGGTGCGGAAAGCGATAGTACAGCTCTTCCGGCTTTGTAACACCCGCACGAAGCAGGGCTTGTCTCGCCCCGACTCCAGCCTCTCGACGCGACAGCTTCCGATGCACCCGAAAAAGCTCCGCTACTTGCCAGCCTACAGGCAATACCGGATTCAGCGACGCCAGGGGATCTTGGAAGACCATGCCGATCGCCGCACCGCGCAGCGCGCGCAGCTCCTCCGGCTTCAAGGCGCATAGGTTTTTTCCTTGAAACCAGGCTTCCCCTTGAACCTGCACATTGTTGCGCCCCATACCGGCCAGTCCCATCACCGCCTGCAGCGTCAACGACTTGCCACTGCCGCTTTCTCCTACCAAACCCAAGACTTCACCGGCAGGCACATCAAAGGTCACATCCCGAACTAAAGGCGCGCCATCAATAGAAACCGACACATGGCGCAAGGACAAACAAGACTCCTTCATGACGCCTCTCCTTTTGCTCCGAAATTTCCTTTGCCTCCCAACGGGTCAAGAGCGTCTCGCACCGCATCTCCCAAGAAGTTAATGGCTAATACGGTCAAGACAATAAAGCAGCCCGGGAAAAAAGTAATCCACCAGGCGCCCGCTAAAATGCTCCGCTGCCCGCCCATCAGCATATTCCCCCATGAAGGAAGGTGCGGCGGAATCCCCATGCCCAGAAAGCTGAGAGCCGCTTCCGTTACAATCGCATGGCCCACGCTCATCGTCGCCAACACGACAACCGAAGGCAAACAATTCGGCAAGATATGCCGCCAAATCAACGTTCCGTCGCTTGCGCCGCATGTAAGCGCCGCCTGCACAAAGGGCTGCTGTTTCACAGCTAAAAACTCGGTCCGCACAATACGGGCGGTCTGCATCCAACTGGTAGCCGCAATTACCCCAATAACACTTTGAAAGCCTTGACCGCTCAGCGCCTGCAAGGCAATAACCAGCACCAGCGTAGGCACCGAAAGCAAGCCATCCAACAAGCGCATCAGCGCGTTATCCGCCAAGCCCCCTGTATAGCCGCTGACCACGCCGTACAGAAGCCCCAGGGTAGTCGCAAGAGCCACCGAAGCAATGCCCACCGCCAGGGACACCCTCGCTCCATACAACAGGCGGCTGAAAATATCACGTCCCAATTCATCCGTACCAAATAGATGCATACCGTTAGGAGGCTGCCGCACGGCTGCTAAGTCGGCGTCTATCGGGCTATACGCCGCCAGAAGCGGCGCCGCAGCAGCCAGTAAGAGCATAATCGCCAAGACGATTAAACCGCCCTGCCCCAAACGGTGGCGCACCAGACGCTTCCAAAAAGCCTTGTTACCCAATGCCGCCCACCTTCTTTCGCAGCCCTTCCACCGTCAGTCTGGGATCTACCCAAGCGCAGGCAATATCCGCCAGCAAGTTTCCGGCGACGACAAAGCAGCCTGTTAGCAATATCGTTCCCATCAACAGCGGATAATCGCGCATGGAGGCGGCTTGAATGCTTAATTGTCCCAATCCTGGATAAGCAAATACCGTCTCCACCAGATAACCGCCCCCGACAAGAGAAGAAAAAGATAACCCGCCATAAGTAATAACAGGCACCAAGGCATTGCGAAAGGCATGCAGATAATGCACTCTTCGCGGCGATAAGCCTTTGGCATGGGCCATACGAATATATTCCTTGCCCAGCACTTCCAGCATGCTGGACCGCACAAAGCGAATATAAGCGCCCACATGACTTAACGCCAGCACAACGACCGGCAGCAGCAAATGCCGCAGCCGGTCGAGCCAATCTCCATCATTCCCTAAAGAAGCCATGCCAGCGGATGGCAGCCAGCCTAAATAGACGCTAAAAAACAAAATCGCTAACAACGCCAGCCAAAAGCTAGGAATGGAAAAAAAGAGAAACGAAAAAAACGTCGCCAGATAATCAAGCCACGAATATTGCCGAATGGCGCTAGCCAAGCCCACAGCAACCGCCAGGCAGACCATCAGCGCCAACGCGCTCACATTCAACACAATGGTGCGCGGTAGTCTCTCCGCCAGCATTTGCGATACCGGGCGACCGGTAATATATGAAGTTCCCAATTCGCCTTGCATAGCCTGTGACAGCCAGCGTCCATACTGTACAGGCAATGGTTGATCCAGCCCCAAGTTTTCACGAATGCGCTCCTGGTCCGCCGGGCGCATCCGCTCCAACTGGCTGCCGTACATGGCCACCGCCGGATCTCCATGAGCCGTATGAATAAAGAAAAAGGAGCAGAGGCTGACAACCAGCAGCACCGGCACACTAGCCAGCAGCCTCCGCAAAATAAACAGCAACATCAGGGAGTCTTGCTCCATTCTTCCACATTCCAAGTATAACCGGCGCCATGATGGCCCAACGTCCTTGCCTTAAAGCCGCCGATGCTTTTATTATGCACTACGGCAACATCCAAGTAAACCAAGAAATTAAACGGCGGATCCTCTGCCAACGCTTGCTGGAACTGAGCGTACAATCCTTTGCGCGCTTCTTGATTCATTGTTTGCCGCGCCGCTGTCAAAGCCGCATCTACCTTAGCGTTTTTATAGTGTTCATAGTTTTGGCCGCTGGGGTCGCTGCCATGGAAGATCCGGTACGTATCTTGATCCGGATCAAAGGGACTGCCCCAGCCCAACAAAAATGTTTCCATGTCTGCGATTTTAAAGGACCCCTTTTCTCGCGGATCCGGCACAGCGTCTACGCCAATTTGTTTAAACTGCGTAGACAAGGCGTTCGCTAAGGAAACCCGCACCGGGTCATGGGCAAAGGTAGTAATTTTAAAGGTCAGCTTCTTCCCGTCTTTTTGCAGCATCCCGTCCGCGCCCGGCGTATAGCCTGCCGCCGCCAGTAGCTCTTTCGCCTTTGCCGGATTATAGGCGTATGTTTCTACCGCACTGTTATTGGCCCAATTGAGCTGCAGCGGTCCATAAGCCGCTTTGCCCCAGCCAAGCATCACGCCTTTTACCAGCGCCTCCCGGTCTACGGCAAAATTCAACGCCTGGCGCACACGCGCATCATTCCATAAGGGAAATTGGCGATTATACATCAAACAGCGATAATCCGCGGTTACCACACGTTCCACTTGGAGACTCTGCACTTTTTTCACCCGCTCCACTTGAGCCGGATCGACAAGAGCTACATCAATTTCTCCGGTTTCCAACTGCAGCGCCCGAACATTCTGATCCGGCAGGAACTTCAAGATCACTTTCGCCACTTTCGGAGCGCCCCGATAAAACTCCTTATTAGCTTCTAACGTCATCGCTTGTCCTTTTTGCCATTGGCTCAGACGGAAAGGTCCTGTGCCAATCGGCTGGGCGTTAAAGGCATCTTGATTCACGTCTTTTCCCGCTAAGGCATGTTTCGGAATCATGCCGGTCGTCATAGCGTCAAGCAAGGGAAAGGGCGTCTTTAAAACAATCTTGACCGTATAGGGATCCAGTACGCTTACCTCTTGAATTTCTTCAAAACGTTCGCGAATGGTCGAATTGCTTTTTTTGTCTAATGCCGTATCAATCGTAAATTTAACGTCTTCCGCTGTAAAAGGCTGGCCGTCATGCCATTTTACGTTTTGCCGCAGCTTGAATATGTATTCCTTTTGATCCGCGCTTACCTGCCAGGATTCCGCTAAATCCGGCGTCAATTCGTTCTTTTCATTGTATCGGGTCAATCCTGTAAAGATCAGCATTACCGCATCATCATGCTCGTCTGTAAAGAGCGGATTTACTTTGGCAGACTCATTTTCAACCCCCAAGACAATCGCATCCGCCGGGGTCTTCGCTTCATTTTTTCCTCCGCACCCTGTCAGCAGCAATGCTGTCATTAGCATACCGCACATTATAAGATAGAGAGCTGTCTTTTTCTTCATCTTCCACAACAACCTTTCTTCTTTTGACATAAAAAACAACAGCCCAATTACGCCTGCGGATGGCAGACGAATTTGCAGCTGTTACACATTCGTGTGTATTACGCTTCCTTCGTGAAAGCATTACTATGTATAATCATTCTTCGTTTTTAGAAAATTCCCTGCAAACTCTCTTTCGCAAAAGATAGTTTATTCTCGCAAACGAACTACTACCGACAGTGTCGTTCTGCTACGTAGCGGGCCTCCATTTTTATACCTTGCCGGTCCAAACCACCACTATTGTACCGTTGCCATGGCCGCTTCGCCCAACTCTTCACATCCTGATGAAGTCACAACGCTTACCCCGCCAACACTGCCATCTTCCAGCACAAGCATACGCACTATGACCTTTCCTTCAACACGCTGTCTCCGCATAGCATCAGGATATATAAGCTCTGTCCGCTGCAAAATCCGCGGCGGCATCACTCGCCCTATGCTTTGAGCATTTACGCCTTTTGGGGAATCCTTACCATTTCTGGTTTTTAATGATTGCTTCTAGCAAGCTAAATTCCATTACGCCGCCAACGCATTAAAAAAGCAAGCTTCATCCTTCATATGTGCATTTCGTCCCTTTTAAAATTTTTTACTTAGTGAAATGCCAAACAAACGCCCAGACACAGGGTAATTATATTGTTCCTCATAGTTTTTATCAAAAAGGTTTTTCTCACCAACAAAGTAATGGAAATACAGGCACCACTAACAACTAACGTAACACTTTTGGTCATCTCAACATCCCCGAAGCTATAATTTTGCACAAAAAATTTTTTTAAAACGAAAAAAACACGAAAGAATAAACTCTTCGGAGTTCGTAATCCTTTGTGGATTTCATATTCAATCAAACTAACAACACTCCGACATCAGCAGTTCCAATTTAGGCATAGGGAAGCACATGATGTCCGATATAGGTATTATCATACCAATTTATTCTCACAGAATATTTCATTCATTTTTGCGCTAATCAACCAATTAGACCTGTACTGTTTTATTAAAAAATTCTTCTGCCTTTAAAAGTTCTTGCGTCCAGCGCGACTTTGGCTTTTGCAACACTTTCGCAGTCATCCCAGTTTCTACAATAGCACCATCATGCAATACTACGATCTTTTGGCTCAGTCGTTTAATCAATGATAAGTCATGTGAAATAAATAGACAGGCAATGCACAGTTTGGTACAGAGGGACTGTAAAAGCTCTATAATTTGCAGCTGTATCGAAGCGTCTAGCGCGCTGGTAATTTCATCGCAAATCAAAAATATCGGCTGCATAGCTAACGCCCTAGCTATAGCGGCGCGCTGGCATTCTCCTCCACTGATCTCATGAGGATAACGTGCCTTAAAACTTTCATTCAAACCGACTAATTGCAAAAATTTCGTCGTCTCCTCCTCCGCGACTTTAGACTTAAGCCCACGATTTTTCAAACCTTCCTGTAGACTCCATCCGAGAGTTTTTCGCGGATTAAAAGAGTCATAGGGCTGTTGAAAAACCATCTGCAAATGCTGATATGCATACCTCAGACTGGAGTCGTCTCCATATAAAACCTGTCGGCCACCGAGAGCTACGCGGCCACCGTCGGCCGGCAACAAGCCAGCAATGATCTTCGCCAACGTACTTTTTCCTGAACCGCTTTGCCCTACAACGCCAACGCACTCCCCCTGCATAACAGAGAAAGAAATATTCTGCAGCACTGGCTTTTTACCATTTTTTCCATTAAACGTCTTTTGTACCTCACTAACTAGCAATACTGGTTCCATTCTATTTTCCCTCACTCCATGGCTGCCGCCGCTAAAAGCTCTTTGGTATATGCATGCTGCGGCTGTTTAAACACACTCTCACACGGCCCTGCTTCCACAATTCTGCCTTGCTGCATAATCAAAACATAGTTAGCCATGGCACGCGCCATGGCTAACTGATGCGTAACAAGAAGTAATGACAAACCCATATCCGTCCGAAGACGCAGCAGTTCCTTCACTACCTGAACCTGGGTCACCGTATCCAGCGCCGACGTTGGCTCGTCAGCTAAAATAAGGGTCGGCTTCAGTAAAAGAGCCGATAAAATACCGACACGCTGAGCCATGCCGCCGGAAAGACGAAAGGGATATTCATCCCAGATAGAGAAGGGCAGATTCATTTTCTCCATAAGCTGATTGGCTCGTTCTTTTATGTCTTCTTTAGAGCTATTTCCGTGAGCTTGAGCTTGTTCATAAAGCTGCGCACCGATTTTTCGAATCGGACAAAAAGAAGCCCCCGTGTCTTGATGCACTTTCGCAATGTCTTTACCACGCAAAGTTCGCCATTGACCAGCATGGAATGCTAAAAGTTCTTGCCCTTTGAATTTGATACTCCCCGAAAGAATCCGCCTGGTTTTTCCGCCCAGCCCCATTAGCGTATTTAGTAGCGTGCTCTTACCGCTGCCCGAAGCGCCAACTACCGCCACAACATCTCCGCGCGACAACGTAAAGCTAATTTGCTCTAAAACTGCTTTGGTTCCATACGCAACCGACAGGTTCTTCACTTCTAATAAGTTATCCCGCATTGTCTTTGCTCCCGCATCTTCTCTTATATATCCAGCGCAGGGGTAATCTCGTAATAATCTGACGGATGGGCTTCAAAGCCTTTGACATTTTTTTTCATAACAAAGGACATTTTCAGATGCGCCGCATAGAAAAAGGCACTGTCGTCTAATAATAACTGCTGCATACGCACAGCCATTTCTGCGCGTTTATCCTTGTCAAAAGTATTACGCAGTTCCTCCGCCATCTGTTCCATGCGGTCATTGTGGTAAAAGCCATGGTTATACGCAGAATTATCCAAAACATGCGTTGTGAAATAGTATTCAGGATCCCCCGTAGGTGCCGTAACGATGGCTTTAGCATATACGTCATATTCGCCGCGTTTCAAAAAGCTCTTGTAATTATCGGTCGCGTTAACAAGCAATTTAATACCAATATTCTTCAAGGACGCTTGCGCCGCTTCCGCTAAAAGAGGCAATTCTTGGCGAGACGTATAGGTAAGCCACCTCAATTCTAAAGGTTTGCCGTTTTTCTCAACATAACCGTCTCCGTTAGTATCAGCATAACCAGCCTCGGCCAACAGCTTTTTAGCCGCTTCCAGATCGTATTGCGGCGCTTTAACTACATCACCGCCAAAACGCAAATTTGCCGGAAACGGCCCTACTGCCGGAGTTCCATTTCCATGCAGCAATACTTGGGTAAAGCCATTCTTGTCAATAGCCATCGAAATGGCTTTACGCACGCGGCTATCCTGCAAAGCTTCTGTCTTATAGTTAAACGCAGCTTGATATACGCGCGAAGTATTGGTAGCGCTGATTTTGTATTTATTTTCATCTTGGAACAGTTTCAAACTCGCATAAGGAAGCCCTTGCACAGCATCAATTTCACCGTTTTGCATAGCCATAGTCAGCGTATCGCCGTCAGTAATGCTTTTGACAACAACCCGCTCCAATTTAGGTGTTTCCCCCCAATAATGCTTGTTTTTCACCAGCGTTATTTCCGTATCGGTCACTTTTTCGGCCGCATATGGCCCCGTCCCTATAACAACCCGGTCTTTCTCACCGGCTTCCATATCAATAATCGCACCATACGGATCAGACAAATAGTTTAACAAGGCCGGAACCTTGGCCTTAGACGTAATGGTGATGAATTGTCCATCCGCCTCTATATTCTTGATTTTCAAGTCCTCTGGCGCCCGGTCATGTTTGGCAATAAGATCTTCCAAGCACGCTTTTACCGCAGCGCCGGTAACTTTTTTTCCATTAGAAAAGGTAAGATTATCGCGCAAATGAATTTGCACGGTATACTCATCGATCTGCTTATAACTGTCCGCTAACCAAGGCTGAATCTCCATTTTGTTGTCAAATTTGAACAGCGTTTCACCAATACCGTAACGAATCGTACTCCAGCCGCAATAGGTATCATGTGGATTTGTACCTGCATTCTGCATTGCCGGACCATAGGCCATGGTTCCATACCGAAATACTTTCTCTTTCGCCGCCGGACCGCTAGAATTGCTACAGCCAGCCAGTAGCGCCGCCATGACAAGCAGCATTAAATACGCTATCATTGTTTTTTTCATACGTTCACCTTACCCTTTCAATTGCTTTGGATCCAGATAATCTCGCACGCGATCGCCAAACAAATTAAAAACCGCTACAGTTAAAAATATTGCTCCCCCAGGCGCAAGAACCACCCACGGAGCCGTTTGGATCATGCTGCGTCCGTTGTTCATCATCGCCCCCCATTCCGCCATCGGCGGCATCGCACCTAAACCTAAGAATGACAAACCTGCCAATTCCATCATAATCGTACCCACATCTAAAGCGGCAGTTACCATCACAGGCCCCGCAATATTCGGCAATATGTGATTTTTCATAACACCTAGGCTTGTAGTTCCATTCATTTTGGCTACCGTTATGTACGGCATATGCCGCACAGTGAATACCAATCCTCTGGCTAGGCGCGCATACTTAGGCCACGCTACCAGGGCCAGCGCCCCTACTGCGTTTAAAATTCCGCCTCCTAGCACCGCTGCCACCGCAACGGCAAAAACCATTTCTGGAAATGCTAAAAATACATCAGCCAGACGCATCAAACAGGCATCCACTCGTCCGCTGCAATAGCCACTGACAATCCCCACCAAGCTACCAAAAAGGGCAATGACCCCTAAGAGCAGCAAGGATGAAAAAATAGTGGTCTGCGCCCCGACCAGCACCCGGGAAAACACGTCTCTTCCGTAGCGATCCGTCCCCAGCCAATGAATACTGTCTGGCGCTTTAAGAGCTGCCGACAAGTCCTGCATATAAGGATCATGCGGTGCAAGATGTGGAGCAAAGGCAGCGATAGCCAAAAGAATACACACGGGCAGTCCATAAAAGAACAAGCTCCTATATCGTCTCATCATCCTTCACCGCTTTCGTCTACATGAACACGGGGATCCAGATAATGATAGATTAAATCCGCTATAAGATTTACCAGCACATAAATCACAGACATCCAAATAACATACGCCTGTATCAATGGATAATCACGGGTCAAAATAGCGTCAACCGCCATTTTACCTACTCCATCCCACATAAAAATCGACTCTACAATCGCCGTCCCTCCCAAAAGAGAGCCGCAAGACAAGGCGGCCAACGTAATAATCGTAATACAAACGCTTTTTAAAACACTGCGAAACAAGATCACACCTTCTGGAATTCCACGCGCTCTAGCCCCCTCTACATACGGCTTTTCCAACTCATCCAGTACCACTGCTCGAATTTGCCGCATATACTTGGCCCCCATAGATATCGCCAACGTACAAGCTGGCAATATCACCGTATGCCAGTCCGCCTGGTTCCCCATAATGGGTAACAGCTCTAATTTCAACGCAAAAAAATAAATCAATAATAAGGCCACAAAAAAATTAGGCAGCGAATTGCCTACAAAGCTCGCACATCGCAGAAAATAATCAATCCAAGTATTCTGACGAACTGCCGCCCAAACGCCTAGCGGCGTCGCCAACAGCAACGTCGCTCCCAAAGAAGCAAGCATTAACTCCGCCGTCGCAGGAAGCTTCGTCGCAAAGGTTTCAAACACCCGCTTATTAGAAACATAAGATTGCCCCATATCCCCTGTCAGCACTCCGGCAAGCCAAGATCCGTACTGCACCAGAAATGGTTGATCCAGCCCTAATTGGGCACGCCGTGCCGTTTTTACTTCTTCTGAAACCGCCCCAGATTGCTCATACAGCATATCGACTGCATCATCCGCCGTCAGATGCATCATCGAAAACGACAAAAAAGTAATCCCAAAAAGAATTGGAATGAGTTGAATGCATCGTTTCAGAATATAATGCCGCATCAACAAGGCCTTTCTGCACAAACCATAAACAACGGCATCGACGCATACCGCAGCTGCTCTTCGTCCGACCAAACCCGTTTGCCGATAGTTTCATCAATACATACAAGCTGCAATCCCACTTTCCCAACGGCACTCCGATCCCACTGGGGACGCTTCTGGCACGACAACGGCAATTCATAGGCAATTTCTTCCATTTTTGCACCTATAGCCGGCGTCTGCACAGCCGCAGGCTTATAAAGCCGTGCCGCTTCCCGGCAGTCTTTTTCATAAGCAAGCCGCCGCTTCTCATCGAATAAATATAAATACCAGTTTGCATCAAAATAAAGCATTCTTCCTCCCGGACGCAAAACTCGAGCCCACTCCGCCAAGGCTGCTTCTGGCTTCTCGAGGTTCCATACTACATTACGGCACACGATCAAATCGAAGGTTGCCTCTTCAAACGGCAGGTCGTGAACATTAGCCTGCAAAAAATGCACCTTTGCTCCGTAATGAAGCGCGTTTTTACGAGCCTCGTTCAACATAGCTTGCGTCAAATCCACCGCCGTAACCTCATGTCCGGCGAGCGCTAAATTAATAGCGAAAAAACCTGGACCAGTCCCCACATCCAAGATGCTCAACGTTTCCTTCGCCGGCGCTTGCTCCAAAATAACCGAGCGCCAAGCTTCGCGTTTAAAGCTATGCAGTTCCTCTAAGTTTTGTGCAGAATAACTTTCAGATCGCAAGCGCCAATAGTCTTGCACTTCTTTTGTTAAGTCCTGCTTCCATGCTGGACAACCGTTCATGCCATAATCTCCTTTTTCGTTTTCTGTGCAACAATCATAAACATAGGTGTCGCCCCATATAGCAACCGCTCTTTTTCATCCCACACTTGCTGCGTAATATCCAAGTCATTAACAATATTCTCAAAGCCCAAGGCACTCAAGACGCCATTATCCCACCAGGGCCTAACTTGACTATCCAGCGGCAATGCAATCCCTAGCTCTCGCTCTTCTTCCGGGCCTTCATATGTATCATATGGTGCGCCGTAGCGCGCACGAAATTTCTGCTCGCGCTCTAAAACTTGCGCCATTAAACCCTCATCATACCGATACCGATTCCAGTTCGCGTCAAAGACCAGCAACGTTCCACCTGGCTTTAAGACTCGCTTCCACTCTTGATACGCCTTTACCGGTTGCAATTGTGTCCAGGTAACATTTCGGCTAAGCACCAGATCAAAGTGATTGTCCGGGAACGTCAGCTCATGACTATCCATCAGCGCAAATGTCGGCGCAACATTTTGGGCCACGGCATTTCGCTTCGCTTGCTCCAGCATCGCCGCACTACAGTCAATGCCTGTTGTGCGATAACCTGCTTGCGCCAAAATAATGGAGAAAAAGCCAGGACCTGTACCAATATCTAATACCTCGCGCCCCGATTCACTTCCTAGCTGCGTTGCAATCAACGAAACCCACGCCGCCGGACGAAAGCTATGCAACTCATCACAGACAATGCAGCTATACCCTACCGCTGAACGAGACCAGCGTCTATCAATTTTTTCTTGTATATTCACAGTTTTTCCCCTTTTGTCACTCTAAGTTTCCCCTTATAACTCCCGCCCAACGACCCTCAACCGATACTCCTCATCAAGGTTCTGCTTCAGCGCCTGCACTTTTTGCTCCACAGAACACTCCGGCAGGCGTGCAAGCAGTTTTTGAAGCTCTTTACTAGTCACTTCATATGCGTATTTTTCTTTAAAAGAGCAAATTTGCTGTACTAATTTTTCGTACTCAGCATGTTCCGATGAGAGATGTTTCTCCAGATTTTTCAATGCATTTGCAACAGTCGCCCCTAGATATGTTTTGCATTTCAAAGACCGCTTCACTGCTTTGCTATATTTGGATTGCTTAAGATAAAATGCATTTCCTTGAAATTCGATAAACATATCAGACCCCCTTAGAACGCTTCCGCTCTTCTTTGCGTCAATTTCTGTAATCCGAGCACACCATTTTTACATAAAAAAGCAACAATCAATAGCGGTTGCCAAAAGAAGCAATCGCTAATAATGATTGTTACACATTCGTGTGTATTTACGCCTTCTTCGTGAAGGCCTTTATTGATTTATGTATATTCTGCATTACCAGACATTTTCCTGCCAAACAGCTCGCTTGTTAAAAAAAGAACCTGCCCGACGAACATTCTCGTCTGACAGGTTCCCCACTATCGCCATCTCATTTCTTAAACGCTCAGTGCATCCACGCGGGCAATCGCCTGGAGCATTATCTCCGTAGTCACAGTCACCGGCATGTTTTTCATATCTGGCAGCGATACGGCTTTTGCTGCAACAGCCTCCAGTTGAGCCGCTGTTGTTTTAGCAATCTGTTGGCTAGTCACCGGCACGCCGCAAGCTTTAGCAATTCCAATGGCCTCCAGAAGCTCTTCATCCGGTCGTCCCTCCAACGCCAATAAGCAAAGATTTCCGTATCCAACTGTCCGACCATGCCCCATTTCATGGGCTTCTGGAATAATCGTGAAGGCGTTGTACAAGGCATGCGCCGCGGAAGAACGCAGCTGCTCGCCGCCATAAATAGAAGCCATGCCGGCGTACAGAATTATAGCGTCTGCCGCCGCTTCCAATGCAGTATGATATTGCTTGGTTGCAACCGCCTTTTGCGCTTCGCCGCCAAACTTCGCCACCAAATCGTAGCACAAACGGCCCTGGGCCAAGGCTGCCAGGCTCAAGCTGTTCTGCTCCACGCATTGAATGGCAGCGCGGTATTCGTACCATTTGGCCAAGGTGTCTCCCAGGCCGGCTGCCAAATGCTCTTCCGGAGCTGCCAGCAGCACGTCCGTATCAATCACCATGCCCACCGGGCAATTAGGGAAGGAGACAATGCGAATAAAGACGCTGTCGTTGTCGTAGAGCACCGCTACCGGCGTAGCCGCAGCGCAAGTAGCCGCAATGGTCGGCACGGTTACTACAGGCACGCCGCAGGCGTCTCCTGTCAGCTTGCCTGTATCCAGCGCCTTGCCGCCGCCCACGGCAATAATCACCTTCACATCGTGCTGACGCACGCCAGTCGCCAAACGATCAATGTTGTCCTGTGTACATTCGCCGCCATACCACTCTACAGCGGCTACTTGCACGCCCGCCGCCTGCAGATTGGCTTCCAGCGCTTTTTGTGTTTTCGCAAGAGCCGTCTTGCCTCCTAAAATGAACACTGGGGCGCCTAGGCTCTTACAATACGAGCCAATTTGCTGCAATGCCCCGCGTCCGCGAAACACATTCTGGGGAAAACTTACTTGTTCTACTGCCATCGTCATTTGTCTGTCTCCTTAATTTAGATTGGTTTACTTTTTAACGCCCACCGATTTCAACACCTGTCCCAAATTTTCAAAGCTTGCTTTTAATTTGCCGATTTCCTTTTCATTAAGTGCTACTTCCAAGCGCTGACGTATACCATCGGAATTTACGACGCAAGGCAAACTCAGGGCAATATCGGCCAAGCCGTATTCACCGGTTAGGGTCGTGGATACCGGGAAAATGCTGTTTTCGTTGTAGAAGACCGCTCTGGCCAAACGGCAGGCCACCATGGCGATGCCGGAATTGGTGCAGCCTTTGTAGTTCAGCACGTCATAGGCGACATTGACCACCGCCGCGCCGGTCTTATCGTAGTCCAAAGGCTCCTGGGCCGGAAAATACGCATCCAGCTTAGCCGCAGGAATCCCGGCGACATTCACCAGGCTCCATGCCGGGAAAGCCGAGTTGCCATGTTCGCCCAGAATATAGCCGTGTACATTCTTGGGATCAATATTGTATTTGTTACCGAGAATTCTGCGCAGCCGCGCGGTCTCCAAGGTAGTACCGGTGCCAAAAATCTTGTGTTTAGGATAATCGAAGAGGTTTTGAGCGCAGTAAGTAGTAATATCCAAGGGGTTAGTAATCATGATAATAATGGCTTCTTTCGTATACTTTGTAATGGAAGTCATGACATCATGAATGGTTTTGACATTGCTCTCCGCCAGCAGCAGCCTGTCGAGATTAGCGCCAGGAAGAATGCTTGGCCCGGCGGCAACGATAATCACGTCCGCGTCCTTGCACTCCTCATAGCCCCCTGCATGCACATGAACGCTAGGGCTAAAGGTATAAGGCGTACCATGGCTGGCATCCAGCGCCTCTCCCATGGCTTTTTCTTCCAGAATATCAATCACGGCAATGTCCGCCGCTAAATTGAAGGACAATGCACAATTCAGCACCGCTGACCCTACATGCCCTACACCCACAATCGCCAGTTTACGTTTCGGAAAATTCATCCCCATCGCTCCTCTTAATCGTATTTGTTTTATATATAGCAAGCAGCTACATTCAAACCATTACCGCCTTGGTCGCAGAGCCGCTTTGCTTCGCATAGGCTTCCATATACAAAACTGCATCTCGCAGCATCGTTTTCTTGACTTCATACGGCGAACAAACCAATTCCTGACTTTCAACTGTTTGATCCAGTATTTTCTCCATTTCCTCCATGGTTACGTCAATATCCTCCAAACACGTTGGTAGACCAACGGTGCGACAAAAAGAAACCATTCGTGCAAGTTCTTTGGAGTTTTCGTCGCAAGCTAATAAGATTAGCACCCCATATGCAACCACCTCTCCATGAAGATGCTTTTTTTCAATTTGGGGCAAAGAAACCAGCGAGCAATATAGCGCATGCGCGATATGACCATTGTAATCTTGCGTGACATAGTTCGAAACCATGCCTGTCGTCACAACAATTGCCAGAGCCGTTTGTTCCAGTTCACGGCTTAGGACTTGCTTTACATTATCCGCCAATGCTTTTTGCCCATTGCGAAAAATAGGTTCGGCACATAAGGCGCTGAGCTGAACCCCCATGGCGTTGGCGTATTCCAGCTCCTTACCGCGCGCCGATAGGGTTGCTTCATAATACTTTGCAATCGTATCGCCCATACCTGCCCACAGATACTTGGACGGTGCATCGGCAAACAAGTTTAAACAGAGAAACACATGTATAGGATGTACTTTGGAAAACGAAAGTTCTTTGAACGAACCATCTAAGCGATACATAACGGCTAAGCTGGTAAAAGCTGCGCAATTACTGGCAATCGTCGGAAACGTGAAATAGGGCTTATCCAATATTTGCGCCAACACTTTGCAAGTATCCATTACCTTGCCTCCGCCAACGGCAAAAATCATATCTGCTTTTTGCACGCTATCCTGCATTTTCAAAATAGCGACATTTTCATATGCAGCCTCGCCTCCAAACCAAAGAAAGTCAATGATTTCAATGTCGCTTCCTGCTACTGCTGCCGCTACTAGGTCCTTCGCTTTTCCCATTGCTTTTTTACCGCCGATTATCACGGCAGTTTTTCCATACGCAGAGCATATGGCTGGAACAGCCGCATAATCATTTTCCGATACGGTATATCCCGGAAAAGTCACCGTATAGTTTTCCACTACTTATTCACACCTCTCTAGTATCTTTTCATACGATTTTAACTAGTACGCCAAATGCAAAATTCGAGCGACATCATCCTTCTCAAGGCGCTGCAGTTTCCCTATAGGTCCGTTGCTCACTGCATTAGCCGACATAGGCTCTAACTGCGTTTCTGCCACGCCCAAATCACGCAGCCTTGTCGCACTCCCCCACTGTACCAATTTCTCCTGCCAAGCGACAATTGCCTTTTCTACGCTATTGCAGTTCCATACATTGCGCGCAAATCGCGTAAACTGTTTTGGATTGGTCTTTTGCACATACTGCATCCACGCCGGAATAATAATTCCCAACCCATCTCCATGAGAAATTTGAGGATAAAAAGCGCTTACACTATGTTCCATCATATGGCACGCCCAATCTCCACCGCGCAGGCCCGCGCCGCTAATACCATTCAAACCTAGGGTAGCCGCCCAAGCTAGATTAGCCCGGCTTACAGTATGTTCCGGATCTTTCTGCAGCTTGTCCACCATGGCAATAACCGTTTTCATTAACGCTTCATCAATGGCAAGGCTTGTTTCTTCTTCGTTTCCCATACAATAGTATTCCATGATATGAGCCAGCACATCGACAGCACCGCTAACGGTTTGCTTCCAAGGCAAGCTGCATTGGATGCCGGGGTCGACAATAGAAACTTGCGGATATAGCCGTGGACTGCCAATCCCCCATTTGCTTTTTGCTTCCGCCTTGGTAATCACCGCATTTCCATTCATTTCAGAAGCCGTTGCCGACAATGTCAGCACCGTAAAAATAGGCAGCGCCTTTTGAATGGCGACTTTCCATTCAAAGGCTTGCCAAATGTCGTTCAGATAAACCCCCGCCGCAACAGCCTTAGCTGTATCAATAACACTGCCGCCACCCACCGCCAAAACCGCTTCCACTGCTTCTTCACGAGCTATTTGGATGGCTTCATACACCTTTGCCAGCTCGGGATTAGAGCGAATTCCCCAACACTCAACAACGATAATATTTTTTTCACGCAGCGAGGCCATGACTTGAGCATATACGCCATTCTTTTTAATGGAACCGCCCCCTGCAAGGAGCAGTACTTTTTGTACTCCTTTTTCAATAACTTCATCGCCAAGCTTGGCAATGGCGCCTTCCCCAAAAATAAGTTTGGTTGGATTCGAAAAGGTAAAATTCATACAACCAAGTTCCTTTCTACTCACTTTTTTTGTATTGCCATGCTTCTATTTTTAAAGGGTTTTTCTTACGAGCGTGGAAGTGTACGTTCAGATTCAAAACCGAGGAGGTCACTGTTATGAAAATTGCTGTTGTTGGTTCAGGTGCCATTGGCGGCCTGTTTGGCTCTATGCTCGCCCAAGGCGGCCTAGATGTCACCTTGGTAGACACCTGGCAAGAACATGTTGCTTGCATGAATGCTCATGGCTTATTAATCGAACGACCCAATGGAAAAACAGAAGCCATACCGGTCAAAACAACAACCCATATCCAAGATGCCGCGGAGCCAGATTTAATTATAATCGCAGTCAAATCGTACGACACTGAGCAAGCGGCCACAGACTGTCTCTCCATCGTACGCCCCGACACCATGATCCTAACTGTGCAGAACGGCGTAGGGAACGTGGATATTATCGGCAATATTCTGGGACATCACCGTATTTTAGCAGGCACTACGTCCTTTGGCTGTACGCGCCTCGCTCCAGGAAAACTCAAACCAAGCGGTGTCGGCGAAATTACGATAGGCGAGTTAAGCGGCAACATAACGCCACGGCTTAAACAAGTAGTTGACACTTTTTCTACGGCTGGTTTTGAAATGCACACCAGCCAAAATGTCGACAGCTTAATTTGGAGTAAACTGGTGGTCAACGTAGGCATCAATGCTTTAACAGCTATTACCATGCTCACTAACGGTGAACTGCTTGATCATAAAGAGACCCGAAGTCTCCAAGAAGCCGTGGTCAACGAAGCCACTCGCGTTGCCGCAGCCAAAAAAATTGACTTTTTAGTAGCAGATCCGCTCGAATGGGTCCGCGACGTTGCTCGCAACACCTATGACAACAAATCTTCTATGCGTCAAGATATAGAACGCGGCAGTAAAACGGAAATTGATTTCATCAACGGAGCTATTGTAAAAGAAGGCCTCGCGCTAGGAATTCCCACTCCAGTCAACGATACATTGTGTAAGCTGGTGAAAACCATCGAAATCCGAAAGCACTCTTCTTAAGAACTGCTTTATTCTTCTAAAATGCATTCCTTTAGCTGGGTGAATTTTTTCGCCCAGCTTTTTTTACCACCATTTCCCCAAAAATGTTTTTGCTTTTTGGGGATGATAGTCCTTGAGCAACTGAATGATCGTATCTTGAGACAGCTGCTTTGTTAAGTAATGGATTGTCGCTTTGCCATTGTCCGCATGAATATGGACGTGTTTGATTCCGGGAATTCCGAGCAAGAACGTCTCCACTTCTTGCGCCTGCTGGGCATCCAAGTCTTTAATCAGAAGCTTCAGCTGGCTTGTCCCCAGCGAAAAACAACCGCATGATTTACACATAACACTCCCCTTCCCTTCGCTAAAACCTATATACTTAAGGAAGCAAAAAAACAACAGCCAATCAGTTTCCTGCCGCAATCGGCAGGAAACAACACTGGCTGTTACACATTCGTGTGTATTACACTTCTTTCGTAGAAGTATTATTTATTTCTTCTATTCGTCGTTGGGAGTGAATCCCCTGCCAAAAAGCTATATTTGTTTCAATATAGTTGCTCTTTTTGCCCCGCTTGATTTTACGTTTTTTCTAGAAATCAATCGTGCGCTGATAACATTTCCACAGTTTCTGCGGATACTCGTCCAATACGGCCTTATTCTCTTGGCTGAGAATGACAAGGGGCTGGATCATACCTAAAAACATCATGGCCGCCGCCGTAACATCCACTGCCTGGTTGATTTCACCAGCTTTTTTCCCTTGGAGCAACAGCTTTTTCGTTTCATATACATAAGCGTTAATTTCAGCGAGCATCTTTTGTTTCAATTCCTGATTGCGCTCACTGCTGATTAGAAAATAAAGAATGCGTGGAATCGCCGGCTCTTCTTGCAGCAATTTCACATGAAGTTCAAAGAGACATTTTAAACGTTCCATCGCCGTCCCCTCCTGCGTTGTCGCTTGCTGCAAATTTTGCTGCAGACGCTCGCCAATAAAGTCAATCAGAGCCGCAATTATTTCTTCTTTATTTTTAAAATGCCGGTAAATAGCGGATGGCACCAACTGAATCACAGCGGCAATCGCATTGGTATTCAAATTATCTAAGCCCTGCTGTTCCACAATAAACAGCGCCGCTCGCAAGATTTCCTCACGGCGTATTTCCGTCGTTTTTCTGCTGCGCATTTATTTTTCTCTCCCTTACGCCAAATTCTTGCGAAATTTTTTGACCGCCAATGTCA
>NZ_JAQUZF010000043.1:0-20939 GCF_028691475.1 Anaeromusa sp. | reverse complement strand
TATTTACAGTATAGCGCTAGAGAATCGCCGCGATAGTAACATCGGACTGCATGATCGGCAAACGCAAAACAAACTCGGTACCGCCTTCGCCACTGGTAAAAAAGATTTCCCCATGATGCTTTTGCACGATAATCTCATAAGAAATGCTTAAGCCCAGCCCGGTGCCCTTGCCCACCGGCTTCGTCGTAAAGAAAGGCTCAAACAAACGGTGACGAATGTTTTCCGGAATGGGCGGCCCGTCATTGTAGATGGAGCAGCGTACCCAGCCATCTTCTTGGGACGTCTGAATGCGGATGAGTCCCTGTCCTTCCCTTCCTTCCGATTGTATCGCCTGAGCGGCATTAACCAAGAAATTTAGCAACACTTGGTTAATTTGACTGCCAATCGCTTGAATCATCGGCAGCGGCGCCAGCTTTTTTTCAATCTTAGCGACATATTTGATTTCGTTACGCGCCACAATAAGGGTCGTATCCAAACCGCTGTTCAGATCATACTCACCGAACTGTTCCAACGAAT
The DNA here is from genome assembly GCF_028691475.1 of Anaeromusa sp. NCBI lineage: Bacteria > Bacillati > Bacillota > Negativicutes > Selenomonadales > Sporomusaceae > Anaeromusa > Anaeromusa sp. The sequence continues at coordinate 20,423 of NZ_JAQUZF010000043.1, read as the reverse complement.
CCACGCGCGAGAACACGCGCAACGCTTTGACAATTTTGCCGATACGTTCAATGCCGTCCTTTGTTTCTTCAAAAAGTTCCGGCAAATCTTCTAACATCAGCTCCAATTTGGCGCTTTTTTCCTTTTCCCGTATGCCTGCAGCAATTTCTTGAACCGCCTCTTCGACTTCCGCCTGCTCCAGCGCATTTTTGTACGCCTCGATCAGCTCACACAAGCGTTCTACATAGCGTTGCAGCATCGAAAAATTACTGCTCACAAAGCCCAGGGGATTGTTTATCTCATGGGCCACGCCGGCTGCCAACTGGCCTACGCCGGCCAATTTCTCCTGCTGCACCAATTTGCTCTGCGCCTGCTGCAGCGTGGTCAGCGCCAGAGAAAGCTCACCGTTGGTTTCCTCCACTTCCCGTTGGACGCATTCTCTGCGTTTCACCTCTTCTTCCAAGGCTTCCATAATACGGGCGTCGTCTACCACCAGCGCCAATAAATCGGCCAATTGGACCAAAACATTTTTGCGCGCCTCCGTAAACTCCCCTTGTTCCCGGCGGCGCCCCAGCACCATTACGCCAAAGACAACGCCGCCCCGCGTCAGCGGCAGCGCCGCCATGTGGCACAAATCACTCCAAGAAGATCCTTGCAAGCGATCTTCCCAGATCGAATAGTCATTAACAAAAAAAGGTTCCGCCTGTTCCCAGGCGCGCCCCACCATATGCCGCCCTCTGGAAATACAGGCTGCAATTGGTTCCATGGGCATCCCTTCTTGTACCGCCAAACGCATGCAGTTTTCTTTTTCATCCAACAAGTACACCGAACCTAGCGCCGACGCCGTCAGCCGCAACGATTGCTGCAGCACGCGCCCCAAAGTCGCCTGCACATCGCGTTCCTGCAAAAAATCGAAACTAATCTGGCGCATTTGCAGCAACATGTCATTTTGAAAAAGAATGCGCCGCATCAAAGCGGAATGTTCCAGCAGGCGGCCCAAGCGCTGACGCATGACGACTAAATTTACCGGTTTAAGGAGATAATCGTCGCCGCCGGCGGCAAAAGCCTGCTCAATGGTATCGCTGGATTCATCATGGCCCGTAATAAATAAAATCATCACATGAAAGGAGTCTTCCAGCTCCCGAATGCGCCTGCAGGCTTCCACGCCGCCCATGCGCGGCATCTCTACATCCATCAAAATTAGGTCCGGCGGCTGCTCTTGATACATCTCAACCGCTTCCACGCCGTCTTTTGCTTCCCGGCAAATGTAGCCGTCTTTCTCTAACGCATTTATCAAGATGGCCCGGGAAAAACGATCATCGTCAACCACCAAAATATTCCATGGTTGATTTTGCTCGTTCATGGCCTTCACCTCCTCACTTCGTTTCTGGTTCCGCCAGCAGTTTGGTCACCGTCTCCGGCTGGAGCCCGACAAAACGCCAAACCGATTCGTCTACGCAATAAAGTTCTTTTTTCAGCAACTGACCCCAGGAATAACTGTTGGCAATATGAACCAGGCACAAAAGATCCTTATGCACAACATGCTCGGCCAACGGCTCATGGTGATAAAGCGCCGCCTCCACCAGCGCATAAGGAAGCTGCCACCAATGCAACAGATACCCGCCCAGCTCGTTATGGGCGACGCCGAATTTTTCCCGCTCCGCCGTCATCAAGGCGTTTAGACCGCCAGCCAAAAGCTGCTCTTTATACCACGGCCAGGGCAAAAAGGTTTCGCCAAATCCTTTTAGCAAGGCTACTACCCCTAAGTCATGCAACAGCCCTACGGAAGCAAACTCTTCCAAAATATTTTTTTTATAGACAGCTTGGTATAAGCGATGCACAAAACGGTTCACTTGTACGGAATGACGCCAAAACAAGTCCAATACCTTCCGTTCCGCCAGCCCTACGGAGGGCGCGGCAAAAAGACCGCTTGCCAAGACCAAGTCTCGCAAGACATTCAAGCCCAAATAGGAAATAGCCTGCTGCACCGAGCCAATCTTCGCCCCATAAAAAGCAGCGTTCGCCACTTGCAGCAATTTGCCGGCTATCACCGGGTCTGACTCTACCAGCACCGCCATCTCTTTTACGTCCGCTTCTTCTTCTATGAAACGACATAGCTTTTCATAGGTTTCCGGCAAAGCAGGCAGTTGGCCCAAAAACTCAATTTGCGCCAACAGCTTTCTATCCCGCAACGTGCTCTGCAGCCGCAACACCTTGTCTACAAGGGTTACTAATTCTTCATTGTTCCACGGTTTGAGCAGATACATCTGCGCGGAACCGTCCAGCAGCGACGTAAACACCTGGTTTTTCTCCGCAAAGCCGCTGAGAATCAGACGCATGGTTTGCGGATACAGCTCTTTTACGCGCCGCAATAGTTGATGCCCGTCCATTATAGGCATGCGCATGTCGCTGATCACCAAGTCCACCCGCTGCAGCTGCAAAAACCGCAACGCTGCATCGCCGTTCTCCACAAAGAACAATTCGTATTCCGCATCTTGAAACAGTCTCCGCAACGAACGCAAAATCGGTTTTTCATCATCAACAAAAAGAATGGATGCTTTCAACCGGTCCGCCTCCCTTCGCCGCCGCAGCGGCCGCGCCTTAAAGCAGCGAAAATGGCTGCCCTATCTTCAGTACCCGTCGATCCGCCAGCTCCGCTTCTTCAAACCAAGTCTCGCTATCGCGAAGATGTTCTTTAAAGAAATTTTCCAATTGCCGCTGGCTTTCACTCGCCAATGGAGTAATCAACAACACTTCTAGAACAAGTTTTTTCTCGCCTTCCCGGCGCAGCGCCACCTGCCCTTGCAACAATGTCTGCGCCTCATTTAGAAAGGTTTTGATCAGCAAGGCAGGCAAAAATCGCAAGCCCCGTACGTTTCCCACCGCTTCGTGATTTTCCAGAACCCTCTCTTCTGATCCTGTATACTCTACCAACCACTCTTTGAGGTGTTCCGCTTCTTCTTGCAAGGCAAAGCCTTCCGGCGTAAGGCCGGCGCTATAGGCCTGAATCCAACGGGCCGCCGCCTGCAGCACCGCTTCTCCCGCACCAGCCTGACGCGCTTTTTCCGTTTGCACGCTCAACGCCAGAATACGCCCTAAGCGAAACTCCTGTTCCTTCATCTTCCCTTCCATACGGTCCAGTACTTTTTTATAAGCGTTATTACGAGACTCCAAGGTCTCTTTCATGTTTGCTTCCATTTTTTTCAGTTGATAGTATTCTAAGGCCCGATAAATAAAGCGAGAAAAATCATCATCCCAAGGCTTCGTGATAAAGCTGAAAACATCGGCATGATTCACCGTCGCTAAAACCTGGCTCAATTGCGTGTACCCCGACAAAACCATGCGCACCGTAGCGGGAAATTGCTCCTTAGCCAGCTTCAAGAGCTGCAAGCCATCCATTTCCGGCATGCGCATATCCGTAACCAGCACGGCAATATTCCCAGCTTCCAATAACGCCAACGCTTCTTTGCCGCTTTTAGCAAAAAGCGCCTCATAGTCTTCTTCCTGCACCGCCCGGCGAATCGCGTTAAGTACATTTGCTTCATCGTCTACAAAGAGCACTTTCAGCTTTTCTTGCTTGGACATACGAACGCCCTCCCTTATTTACAAAGCCCCTTGGCTTTTACGAGCCTGCGAAGCCAGCTTCACCGCAACAACCAACATTAATCAAAGTATTTCCACAAATTTTACAAATTTCCTGCGCTTCTTCTTTAGTCACCCAGCACGACTTTACTTTTTTTGCTTTCTTTTCCTTTTCCTCCCAGCCACAGGCAGGAAGAGCCTCCAGCGCCCAGAATAAAGTAAAGATATCACTGCCGCGCCGAGGAAAGGAGACTGCTTATGTCTATGGACCGTCAACAGCCAATCGCCCTTGCCAACGGCGTTTACTGGGTGGGTGCTGCCGGCAACCAGATGCCGCTGAACTGCAACCCTTATTTGATCGTTGCTCAAGAGGAAGCCGTACTCATCGATCCGGGCTCCCCCCTGGACTTTCCTCAGGTCTGGAATAAGGTAACCCAGCTCATTCCCATCGAGAAATTGCGCTACATTGTGCTGCAACATCAGGACCCTGATTTTTGTGCCAGCGTCCCTCTTTGGGAGCAATACTGCTTTCAGGGCCAGCTCGTGGCGCACTGGCGCGCCATTCCTATGATCAAATGCTACGGGGTCCGCTCGGAGTTCTACAATATCAGCCAACAGAAGCACCGCCTGGTCTTTGGACAGGATTATGTGCTGCAATTCTATCCCACGCCGTACTTGCATTCCCCTTGCGCCTTTGCCACCTATGACCCGCAAAGCCGCACGCTTTTCTCCAGCGATCTTTTCGGGGCTCTCACGGAGACGGCCCCGTTGTTTGCGGACGAATGGAGCAGCCTCAGCTACCTGGAAGCTATGAAAGCCTTTCACGAGCACTATATGCCTTCCTCCGACATCCTGGGAGCCGCCATGGACGTATTTGCCCAGCTGGATTTAGAGCGAATCGCGCCGCAGCACGGTTCTGTCATTCGCCAGGATTTGCCGCTATACATAGACGCGCTGCGTCACCTGCCCTGCGGTTCCCTGCTGCAAACACAACCCAAACAGCTGCGTCCTCAAGACAGCTATACACCGCTGCTCAATCAAGTGCTGCAGCGCCTTACCGGTCTGCTCTCACAGCAGCATATTTATAGTATCTTTACAAACACTTCTTTCTCACTCCAGCCAGACTCGCCGCAGCTCGCCGCTGATTTCCCCGGGTCCGAAGAAAACTGGCATGCGTTCTTCGCCATCCTGCACCAGCACGGCGGCCTGGATTTACTGCTGCAATTAGAACCCCTAGTACGTCAGCTCACCAATACCTATACCGCCGCCACGCCGCAAATCTATGACACCGTATTATTTTCTCTGGAAAAAGAAACCCAACGTCTGCATCAGGAAAACCTGGCGCTGTTGGAAAAAAATCTGCGCATTCAAGAACATGTCCAGCATGCAGCCAGCCATCTGCTTCAATGTCCCATTACCAAGCTCAGCAATGAAAAGGTGTTTCTGGAATACCTGGAAGAACAATGCAAACAAGCACGGCGCCAAGGGCCGCCAGGAGTGCTGCTGCTCATCGGCGTGGACAATCTGGCTCAAGTCAATCTCCGACACGGCAGCCGGGCTGGCGACGAACTGCTGCGCGGCCTGGCGCTGTTTCTCAAAGAGCACTTGCAAGCCGGCAGCCATTTATTCAAAGTCGACGGACCGGTTTTTGCCTGCTATCTGGAAGGCGCCGCCAAAGAAAACGCCTTGGCCTACGCCGAAGAGCTGCGCTATCTGGTCGAACAGTCTACACATTTTATCGAAGCCACCACCGTTTCCATCGGCGTCATTGCTTCGTCTGATCTGACCCTGCGTCAGTGCGAGGAAACCGAACTTTGCATGCAGGCTTTCTATCAAACAGCCAAGGGGCATCTCGCTACCGCCCGGCAACAGGGAAGAAACCGCGTTTTTACGGATACCGGCATTCCCGTTTCCGTTTCTTTGGGACAAATCTTGTTGGTGGACACCGACGAATTACACCTAGAAGTGCTGCGCAGCCTGCTCCAGGCGGAAGGCTTCAGCATCCTCACTGCCGCCAATGGCGAAGAAGCCCTCGCCGCAGTGGAAAAGCACCAGCCGGAGCTGATCATCTCCGAGGTGCTTTTGCCCAAAGTCGACGGCTTCGCCCTGCGAGAACGGCTGCGCCAAAATTCCTCCTCTCAAGCTATCCCGTTTTTCTTCCTGTCCCACCTTAAAGACCATGAAGGCATTCAGCGCGCCTTAGCCTTAGACGTAGAGCATTACCTGCAAAAGCCTTATATTCTGCCGGAGCTCATCGGTCTGGTACTGCTGAAGTTCCGGCAAAAAAGAGCCTTACAGTTCTAAAAGAAGAGAACGAAACGCAGAGGAACAGAGAGAAAAAAATTGAACAGGAGAATCGGAGAACCAGAGGGCTCGAATGAGGGTTGCGGAGTACGATATTTTTAAACATGAGTAGAGTGAGTAGAGTGAGGGTACGATGGGTTTATAAGAGATTTAAGAAAAGCCATAAGAAACAGAGAGAATATTGGCGAAGAGATTGCCGCGTCGCTGCGCTCCTCGCAATGACAGAACTAAGCTGGCTTGCGGGTCATTGCGAGCGCCAGCGCGGCAATCTCTCCGTTCGTAACCAAATTTTCGTAACAAATTCCACAGGGACTGATATTTTATTAACATTCTCAATCCAAGGGGCCTGCTGATTTAATGAGTGCACCGCCAGGGAAAACTTTTACGTATATCGTTTTAAAATTCCACAGGGGCTGACAGTTAGTGAACGCTCCACCAAAGAGAAAGATTTTTTCGCCAGGCGCGAAAGAAAATGCAGGCATAGTGGAGCTATGCCGAGGCTTTCTGACAACGCCTGACGGAAAAAGATCCGCTTTGGTGCGAGAGGTTCATAACTAGGCAGCCCCTGCCCAAAGAGGAGGTGACACGATGCTGGTCACTCTAGAAGAATTATATTGGCTTTGCGCCGGTTTGCTCTTATTCATCGGCTATGGTTTGGCGCTTATCGCCTACCAAAAGTACCGCCTGCACCGCCGCAAAAAGCAGCAGCTGACCTTAAACCGCAACCTGCTGCAGGGCTTTGCTTATTACGACGACGAAACCTTGCTTCCTTGGATTCACAAGGCCAAACGCAGAGCCTTTGACCTGCTGCAAGATCTAACACAGCTGCACCAGCTGCACAAAGATCCTCGCAATCGATTCGTCAAAGCCCTGCGAGAAACAAATGTTGAACGCCGCTACCACCAACAATTACGGTCCTCCTTCGCGGCACGCCGCCGCAAAGCCGCCCTCCTCTTAGCCGCGCTGCCCTGTTCCAATACCAACCACGCCTTAGAAGAAGCCTTACCAAAAGAGCAGGACCTACAAACCAAACTATACCTATGCGCGGCTTTAGCCCGCCTTGAAGACGTCAAGGCCATCCCGCTTATGGTAGAAACACTGCCCGGAGCGCCGCAATGGTACCGAACTCGCGTCAACATGCGTCTAGCTTCTTTCGGCAAGGCCTTTCACGATTACGTACCGCAGCTGACAAAGCGGACGGAAATGGAAATTCAGAGCCTGCTAGTGGATTTTGCCGCCATCTATCCTTCGGCTGCCTTGAAGAAATATCTGCTCCAGTGCATTGCTTCTCCTGTCAAAGACATTGCCTACCGCGCTACGCGCAACTTGGGCATTTTTTACTGCCATGAGCTGAAAACCCCGCTATTTCTGGAAAATCCGGATCCAGTCATACGCAACATCACCATTCAGGCCTTGAGCTCTATTCCTACTGTGCGCACCTTAGAGCTGCTGCTGCCTCTGTTAGCACAGCCGCGCCACAGCGACCAGGCTGCATCAGCCATGTCTTCTATTGTCCAAAAAAAACCGTTTTTATTGAATTTTATTCTTGAAGAATTTCAAAAAGAACATGATGCTTCTACGCAAAATGCTTTAGCAACGGTCCTAGCTAACCGGCTGGAATATTTGTTGATGCGCCTGACCGCCGGACCCGACCCGGTACTGGACCGTACCTTGACCCGTCTTATCCAAGCAAAGAAAACCAATGCTATCATCGGTCTTTTACGGCGCAATCATTCCCAAGAAATAGAGTTAATCTTGCTAAGGCATCTACGCCGTCTGCTTCCGGAGCTTCCTGACGTGCGCCAAGAGCTGCGTCTTTATCTGCCGCCAGAAATTTTGGAGAAACTCGGCGAAACACCGCTGCCGCAAGAAGCAAAACGCCGCGAACATGTGGTCGATCATGAAAAAGTGTTCTACCTGCGCCTTCTGCTGCCTTTCGCTTTTTTATCAGTTCCTCTTGTCTACATCGTTCGGTACTGGGAGCAGCTCTGCTCTTGGACGCCCTATATGCATCTAACTCAGTTTGTTCTGGACTTTAACTACTATATTGCTTTTTATTCCCTCGCCGTCAACGGGGCCTCACTGCTGCTGCTATTTTTCTCCCTCCAAGCCATCCGCAAGCAGGCGGACGCGTGGAACACCAAAAAACGCAGCTTGCTCTTCCGTCCCCGCATACTGCCGGGCATTACCATTATCGCCCCGGCCTATCAAGAAGAAAGCACCATTATTGAAAGCACGCGCTCTCTTTTAAACCTTCATTATCCCAATTATGAACTAATCGTAGTCAATGACGGTTCTAACGACAACACCCTGAATCAATTGATTGAACACTTTCAATTGGAAAAAATCGATCGTTTTGTGCCGCAGCGCCTCAAAACCCAGCCTATCCGCGGACTCTACGCTTCTAAGTCCATTCCTAAGCTGCTGGTAGTCGACAAGGCTAACGGCGGCAAAGCGGACGCCCTCAATGTGGGCATCAACTTATCTGGCAAAGAGTTTTTCTGCGGCATTGATGCCGACTGCCTGCTGGAAAAAGACTCTCTGATTAAGCTGGCTTCTACCATCCTGGACGCACCGGAAGAACCGGTCGCCGTGGGCGGCAATATCTTTCCGGTCAATGGCTGCAGTGTAGATCGCGGCGAACTGACCCATATCGGCCTTCCTGCCAGCCACCTGGCACGTTTCCAGACCATTGAATACCTGAGGGCCTTCATGGCCGGCCGTCTCGGCTGGGCGCAGATCAACTCCTTGTTGATCATTTCCGGCGCTTTCGGCCTATTCAACAAAGACCGCGTTGTTGAAATTGGAGGCTACCTTACCAGCAGCGAACGCTACAAAAAAGACACCGTCGGCGAAGACATGGAACTGGTCGTGCGCCTGCGGCGTCATATGTGCGAACAAAATAAGCCGCACAGCATCCTTTACGCTTTCAACGCCAACTGCTGGACTGAAGTTCCTGAACCGCTGTCCGTCCTGCATCGCCAGCGTGACCGCTGGCAGCGGGGCCTCATCGACATCCTGTTTTTCCATCGCAAATTGCTGCTCAATCCCCGCTATGGCCGTTTGGGGATGGTGGCCTTACCGTATTTCTTCCTTTTTGAAATGTTCGGTCCGTTTTTAGAAGTGCAAGGCTATGTCATGGTTGTCGCTGCCGCTTGCCTTGGTTTGCTCAACCTGCCGCTTGCTTTGCTGCTGCTGCTAAGCAGCGTCCTTTTAGGAGTGCTTGTGTCGGTGTTCTCTCTTGTCATTGTCTCCCGGGAAAATGATTATTTCCCCGGCCCCTACATGGCTACCTTGCTAGGCTACGCCATTTTGGAAAACTTCTGGTTTCGGCAATTGGCCAATTTTTGGCGCGTCACAGGCTACTTGAATACCCTGCGCCAGCAAACAGGCTGGGGCAACATGAAGCGCCAAGGCTTTCAGCAAAGCGAAAAGCCTGCGGAGCAGGAGGGCGCGGGGAAAAAGTAACACAGAAGACACGGAACACAGAGTAAGCAGAGTAACAGAGGAAAAGCCAGAGAAATAATGGATTGAACAAGAGAATCGGAGAACCAGAGGGCTCGAATGAGGATTACAAGGCACGTATTTAATCAATATATTTTTCCAAGACCCAAGGGTCCTGCTGATTTCATGAGTGCACCGCCAGGGCAAGAGATTTTTTCGCCTGGCAAGGAAGAAGGCCGCAGGAATAGCGGCGCTCTTTCAAGGTTTTCTGACGCAGCCAGGCGGAAAAAGAATTGCCCCTGGCGCGTGATACGAATACATTAGCAGGGCCCTGCAAAAAGAGGAGGAGAGTATGAAAAAAGCGCTTTTTTTCCTGTGCTGCGCCGCCAGTTTAGTTTTCTACGGAACGGCGGAAGCGGCGACAGATGCAAAAAAAACAATCGTTGATACTAGTTTTACTTACAGCACCGACAGCGACGGCGTAACATCCCGCAGCATGAAGATTACCGATGAAAAAGCGGAGAATCCTCTGAGCTACACTCTGTATCTCACACGCCTGGGTCAGAAATACCGTCCGTCTATTGATGAAAAAACATTGGTCTTCAAATGGGTGCGCCCTTTGAAAAATGAAGCCAATCTCACCATGTGGGGCGGCTACACGAAAAACGATTTGCGCAGCTTTGTTCCTGCCGCGCTTATGTATGATCAAAGTATCAGCGACACCCATCACGCCTGGTACAGCGTCGGCCGCGAAAGCATCGGCACGATTCCGGCTAACGAGCGCAATCTTTTCCGCAGCAGCGTCGCCGCCAGCCATATGTGGCGCACTAGTCCCGGTGCTTCGCTGGCATTAGAGGCCAATCAATGGTTCTATAGCGACCAAAATCGCGAACAAAAATACGTCCTTTCGTATACGCAAAAGCATTCCGCCCGTTTTGAAACCATCGCTTCTTACGCCTACCATGACGCCAAGTTTACCCAGCCCGGCATTTACTGGGTACCCCAGCAAGAGCACCGTCTCAGCATTACGCCTAAATACGATATCCCCCTCGGCAACGGCACACTGGCGCTTGCCTGGGAGCAAGGCCTCTGGGCCCGCAATAAAGACGGCAGCATCAAAAGCTACAAAGGCACCGTCTCCTATCGCCAGGGCCGCTTCAACGCCGGCGTAGAATATCTGCATGACGGCGACTACAATTCCCATCTCTACCGCTTAGATTATCAATTGCTGTTGTAGTTGAAAACGACGGAGAGATATTTTAACAGGAGTAGAGGGAGTAAAGTGAGGGAACGGCAGTTCGTTTCATAAATTTTGGTATAGCAAAAAATCAGGCAAGCGAGCTCGGCTAGTGCTCTCTTGCCTGATTTTTTTAATTGACCCTCCTTCGAGCCCTCTATGGATGTCGGTTGCCATGCCATCCCTGGCGCAACCGACCCTAAGCGCGTCCAGCGCCGTCGCCGATTCTCTTGTTCCAAACCCGTCCCTTCTCTTGCGTACCCTCCCTCGACTCTCGCGACTCTTGTTCAAAATTCCGTGTCCCTATTCTCTAGCTAAGGTGTAGTAAAGGTTAGCACAGCTTCGCCCGCCGGAGCGCTTATCAGCACCTGGCCGCCTTGGATACGCCCCGGTCCGCTTTGCAGCATCCAGCCAGCAGGCACCTCCAGCGGCAGCTCTTCCACCGCCTGAGGCAGGCGCAGCCGCACCTGACGCAGTTGGCCCTGGACCAATACATCCGTCTCCGCCGCATCCCGCGCCGCCCACCAGCGGCCATATTCGCCTAAAGAACCAAACCAAGCCTTGTCTTTAAGGGCATTCACCAGCCCCTGCTCAAAAGCCAGCTTCTCGCCCAGCACGTTGGGATGAATCAGCACATTCAACAAGCCGCCGTACCGGGCGACCTTCGCGCTCAGCGCCAGCGCCTTGTCCAAGCGCTTGTCCATGGGCGGGTCCAGTTCATCTTCAATGGCAATAGGAAATTCGTATACCGGCACCTCACCTTGGCTGCTCCGCGAGTAGTTCAACTGGAAAGGTCGCTGCGTCAAAGCCGTATTGGCCGTCACATTCGAACTGTAGCGATAACCAGTCGCCGCCAGCGCCTGGGGCAACGTCAGCGGATTTTGCAGATGTCCCGCCCGGAAAGAAGCCACGGCTGCGCCGGTTCCTTGTTCTAATAAGAATTTGCTGACCCGCAGCTCGCCCAGAACCGTAGCGTTATGAATGGCGTACCGGCCGCTGATGAAAGGCTGGTAGGAAGGATACGATTCCGCGCCGCTTCCTAAAGGCAGGTCGGCAAAAACATAGGAATGACTGACTGTATGGCTGCCCACTTCCATACCTAATTCCTTCAGCTTGCGCAAATACGGCAGATAGGCCTCGTTAAAGAAGATTTCATCATAGTAGTCGCGGATGTATTTTGTTTGGATAAAGTAAGTCCCCCGAATGCCCATGGATTTTTCATATTCCGCATAGGCCAAAGCATTGACTACCGATTTGGTAAAATCCACGTCATGCGTAAGCAAAACGGCAAGCGCCTTGCCGGACGGAACAGAACCCAGGAAGACGGCATTTTTTTCCGCGTTCCGATATACTTCCTTCAGCCATTGCAGCAAGATATCCAAAGATGGCTCATAGTCGTTCACATAGCTTCGCGCGCTGCTTTCGGCGCGGCTGTTATAGCCTGTCAAAAGCCAATGCCCCAAATCCAGTCCTACTGCATACGCCGCCCCGCCGCCGTAATCCTTGCGAATAATGGCCGCCTTGCCGTCTTCGTACGCTGCTACAACCTTACCTGTAGGGAAAAGAAAACTGTACGTTCCCAAGACGGCTTCCGGCGCACTGCCATTAATAGTCAAAGCTGCCTCCCGGGCATCGTCCAACGCCCAAGACAACGCTCCTTTTTGAAAAGACAGGCTTTTCTGCTGCCGCGAAGGAATGGCTTCCGTAAAACCAAACAAGTTTCTCATGGAATTAGCCAACGGCTGCACCGCCACTAGGACGCCGCCGTTTTGCACATGCTGGGACAACGCCGCCACCGCCTCTGTCGAAACCGTGCCGCCTGAAATCATAGGATACGCCAGAATCGCCTTGTGGCGCAACGCTTCCCGGTAATCCTTCGTCAGCCGAAAGGGAATACCGGCGCTCTTTAGGCCATGCGCCAACCCCAGCCAGTCCGACTTCACATCGGTCACTAACACCGCCAGACGACTGCCTTCACCTTGATCATAACGCCCCCAGCTGTCTTCCACCGGCGCCACTGCACTGGGGGCGGCCGGGCCATTTACGCCAGGAGCAACATATAAATCGGCAGCTTCCACACGAAAAGAACCGGAATTGTCGATTTGACGAGGCTGTCTTGGATCGCTGGGCCCTACCTGCCCGTAGGCGGCTGCCGTGCTCATGCCAAGAATCCACCCAAACAAGCAGAACACCGCAACTTTAAGAAACTCTCTCATTGCATCCTCCTTACGACCACGGCCGATACTGAAAGTCATGAATTACTACTTCCACGTCCTTGCCATTCTGCGGCTGCCGTCCTCCATAGAGCCACAAATTCATGCGCACCTGCAGATGGCGCCGTTCAAAAAGCAGGTCTCCTAAAACCGGCTTCTTCGGGTACTGCCAGCGGGCAAAGACAGCTTCTTCGTCACTGCGATGCCCGTATTGACCGACAAAGCGCAACTGCTCCGGCAGCCACTCGATCTGATACGTACTGTAAGTTCCTTCCGGCAAAACAAAGCGAAAGGGCTGCGCATCATGGCGCTCCTGCCGGTACAGGCCGAACAAGCCATTAGGGTTTTGCGCCCGCCCCCAGCGCGCCACCTCCACATCCGCCTCTTCTAAACTGGCCGGATGGTACAAAAATAAGCCCAGCACTACCTGCGGATCCAGCCGATCCAGTTCACCAATGACTTGAAACGAAAAGCGGCCATAGGAAAAATACTCTCGGCTGATCACTTCGGCGCAATACCAAAGGCCTCTCTTTTCCAAACGCAAATGCAAAGCGCCGGCTTCATCCACCCAGGCCTGACGGGAAGACCAGTGATTCTTGCCTGGATAGTCATAGCCGTCCTTCACCTGCCATTGATAGCCTGCAAAGGACAATTCCGCTGCAGCCCAAACGCTGGCCGGCCAAACTAACAGCAAGACCAAACAGGCAAACACGAGCCTTTTTCTCATAGCCTTCTCCTTTGCAGACACAAGACGGTAAGCAAAAAAGGATTATCGTCTTGATACAGTTCGCGCCCAAACAAGAGGTTCCTGCTCTAAAATGCCAATTTGACAGCACAACGGCCACGCAAAGACTGCGAATTCCGCAAATTTTCACCAAAGTCTTTTATGAACCTTCTATTTTTGCTATGATAGACATGGATAGATCTAGGCAAAGGAGACTTGCGACTTGTTAAAGAAAGAACAGCAGTCCATTACCCTCTTTACCGTCTTTGTTCTGTCCGGCATTTGGGCCGGCGTCATCTTCTTTACATACCAGGAAAGTCAATCTGTCAAAGAAGCCTTCTCCGAGCGTCGTTCCCTTTATTACATAGCAGCCACTGTGTTCAGCGCGCTGCTGCTTAGCTATGCCATTTACCTAATACGCAGCAAAAAGCAGGCGTTGCTCTTGGCCGAAGCCAAGGAAGAACAAGAACAGCTGCTGCGGCTGTACGCCAGCAAGCTTCCGGACCCGTGCTTCATTATTGCCGAAGACGGCACCTACATGGACATCATCGGCCCGGAGGACAAGCTATTCATTTTTACGGCGGAGCAGGCTATCGGGCGAAACCTGGGCGATTTCTACCCTCCTCGGGAAGTGCAGGAGGTGTTGGAAGTCATCCGCCACACCATCGAAAGCGGCGAACCGCAGGTGACGGAATATACGCCGCAGTTTCCCTTTGGCGGCACCCGTTGCTTTGAAGTTCGCACCTCCCCCATTGACCGCCTGGTAGAGGAAAAAAGAGTGGCCATGATGGTAGTCATTGATATCACCAGCCGTAAGCAGGCATTGGAGCACATCCAGTTCATGACCGATCATGATTCCGTCACAGGCCTCTTGAACCGCAGCCGTTTTGAAAAAGAACTGCTGCGCCTTACCGCCCCGGGCTTGCCCACCAGCTTAATTGTCTTTGACATTCACGGCCTGCGCAGCATCAATAATGCCTTCGGCTATCAAGCTGGCAATGATTTACTGCTGGCGCTGGCGCATGTGCTCAAGCAAGTCGGCGGCAAGCATTTTATCCTGGGACGCATCGGCGATGATGAACTGGCCGCCATTCTGCCGGAAAGCGACGCCGCATCCTTGGAAGCGTATCGCAGCGCGGTACTGGCGCAAATCGAGCTGTACAACCAGCTGCATCCGGAACCGGCCTTGTCGGTTCTGGTAGGGCAGGCCTTCTCCAACGGCACAACCAATCCCAGCCTCTTACTGCGCACTGCCGACGAAGCCATCCTCCAACAAAAGCAAGCTTTGCTCTGTCGCACGCAGGGAGAACGAGATTTTGAACAGGAGTAGATGGTGAATCGTATCTCTTTTGTTGAGGTTACACTTTTATTCTCAAGGTCTAGTATTTTATTATTTTTTGATACATTGTTATAAAATCAGCCGTTGTTTTCTGTTGTTTTTTGTCTTTTGTATTCTTTTCGTTGACAGATTGCACGCCCCTGCGATACAATTTAACCATCGTCGATTCGGAATTGTCCGCCAACAATTCGCGAACTCGACCCATGAAGAGTTAGACAAGCAGCGCAAGGCTGTTTGTCTAACTTTTTTTATATGCAAAGGAGTTGCGCCAGGAAGCACAACTCCTTTTTTTAAACCGTTGCTTGCTTATAATGATTCGCTCATTCCGCTCTCTTTTGCGTATAATAGAAAAACTCTTGGTCATCGTGGATCATATGATTCGTAATGATATCATCAATGAAAAAAGAACAAAACGCAAAGGAACTAATTTTTTCAGCTACATAGTCTTCTTGTAGTTTAGCTGCTTTCGCAAGTAAGGTTTTATGGATTCTTTCATGTTCTTTTACATCTGGATATCCGATTTCCTCCAATATTTGTTCTTCGCTTTCAAAATGCTTTACAATTTCTCCGACTAAATTAACCATTAGCGAAATTATCATTTTCCGATCCGTCTCCGGTTGCAAGGCATAATAAAAATACTCGCTGGCCAAATTCACAAGAACTTTATGTTGGCTATCGATTGTCGCTTCACCGCTATTCCATTCATCTCTCCATTCCACGTTCATTGATGCAACAGGAGCTAGCTTAGGGATATAGCAGACAACTCTATTTCTTCCTAATTTTTTAGCTCGATACAGCATTTCATCGGTTCGTTTATACCAAGATAAAAAATCTTCTTCTGCCTTTTTTTCGCTAACTCCCAGACTTGCGGTAACGTGACCGGCTATCGGATGCCTAGCAGTCTCCATGGCAACTCGGATTTTTTCTGCGGCACTTTCGGCTTCAATAATATTAGTGTGAGGCATTAAAACAAGAAATTCTTCTCCTCCAATGCGGAAAAAATGATCCGCGCTTCGGATAACCTTCTTAACCGTTTGCGCCGTTTGAATTAAAACCTCATCTCCAATTGGGTGCCCCCATGTGTCATTTACTTTCTTAAAGTGATCAAGATCAAATAAAATCATGGCTAAGGATTCCTCATAACGTTCCGCATGAGCAATCAATTTTACCACTTCTTGTTCAAGCATTTGTCGGTTATATAGCCCAGTTAAGCAGTCTTGCGTCGCTAGTTTTTCATTCTGCGCTTTTAGCTTCTGCGTTTCTTTTAGGCTTGTATACAGCATTTTCACACCTTGCGTCAACAAGCCGATTTCATCTTTCCGTTTCAACTCTTCTTCTAACGGAATAACCGGTCTGCCATCTACAATGCTTTTTAACGCCCCGATAATTCGTTCTAAGGGGGCAAATAAACGCACTCGGAAATATACCAACGTAAAAAGAGCAAATCCCACTGCCAGGAAAAATTGCAGCATCGCCCGCTCTAGTTGTTCTTCCGCTCTACTTTCTAAAGCGTCAACAGATCGAACCGTTTCGCGGTTCACTTCGCGGATTAATTCAAAAATAGAATCAAAGGCTTTTACCGATAAATCAGCCAAACGGGCTGCATCAGAGCTTGTTGCGCTCCCATTCATTGCTTTTTGCAATACTTCCTTTTGAAAAGGTCTATAGGTTTTATAATAATCATTGTACACTCTGTCTTTCTTTTCGGTCAGTTCCGCACGATTGATGTCAAAGACACTTTTTTCAATACCACTCCAAATGTAATCGGCTTTTGAACGATATTCAATAAAGTTCTCATATTCACCTGGAGATAACTTCTTGCCTTGATTGACCACGGAAGTTAGTGTGCTCGCACTAGAACCGCTAAAAAGACGAAACTCAACACAATCAAGCTGAAAATGGTGATAAAAGTCGAAAAAACCGAGCTCACTTGTTGGTTTTTCCATTTCTTCAATGACTTGTTTTATGTGAAAAATGATCAAAGTCGACTCATTAAACCAGGTAGTCCGAAACGAAATGTCTCGATCCGCTAAATTTAGCGAAGCTTGCACATCTGCATTCGACCGTAATTGCTTCAATTGATTATGCTGTTTTTTTAAGTTTTCCGCTTCTTCGGGGTTAAGCGAAGCAAGTCGATTAATTCCATCACTCAAAGAAGTATCAACCTGCCTTCTTCGCTCGGTAATGAAAATACGATTTGCTTCGCTAAGCGGCGTTTTTGACGTTAGCACAACATTAGTTCGTCCACGTTCAAAAGCAAGCGCTTCTAGCGTAGAAAACAAAAACATACTGCACTCGTTAATAGTCGCAATTTCTTTTGCTTTTTCCTTCTTCTCTATGACATCCACAAGCATAAAGGCGGAAGTAGAAATCAAGCTCACGTTCACTAATAAAATACAGATTAGCAGTCTTCTTTGCAAAGAACCTCCTATAATAGCAACCACCTTCTTAACGAATTTTATAAGTTTCTATTTCTCTCATCATTACCCAAACTCCTTTTTCGTAAAGAATATTACGAAAATACTCTTTGCGTACCCTCCCTCTACTCTTGTCAAAACTCATACCCCGTAACCCTCATTCGTACCCTCTCATGACTCCGGTTCTCTTGTTCAATCCCGTCTTCCCTCGCACCCCTCTTGGTATGAATTGGTTTTCATGCTAAAATGGAGGGACCGACAAATAGCAAGTAGTTGCTGATTTAGATACATGGAGGTACATCATGACACAAGCATTAAGCGCCCTTGCGGCTGAGAGCAAGCGGCGACGGACTTTCGCCATTATCTCTCACCCGGACGCCGGCAAAACAACCTTAACGGAAAAATTGCTCTTATACGGAGGCGCTATTCATTTGGCAGGCTCCGTCAAGTCTCGCAAGGCGCAGCGCCACGCCGTATCGGACTGGATGGAAATTGAAAAACAGCGTGGTATTTCCGTCACATCCAGCGTTATGCAGTTTGACTATGACGGTTACCGTATCAATATCCTCGACACCCCTGGTCACCAAGACTTCAGCGAGGACACCTACCGTACGCTGATGGCCGTAGACAGCGCCGTCATGCTCATTGACGTGGCTAAAGGCGTCGAACCTCAGACCATCAAGCTCTTCAAAGTCTGTCGCCAACGGGGCATTCCGATTTTTACCTTTGTCAACAAGTTGGACCGCCATGGCAAGCATCCTATTGATTTAATGGAAGAAATCGAAAAGGTGCTGGGCATCCAAAGCTATCCCATGAACTGGCCTATCGGCATTGAAGGCGACTACAAAGGCGTCTACAACCGTCGGGAAGGACAGATTGAGCTATTCCAGGAAGACGGCACTCATGGTCAATGGGCGCTGCCGTCCAGCAAGGGCAGTGTTGACGACCCGGCTTTTACCGAAGTCATTGGCGAAGAAACGCATCGCACGCTTTGCGAGGAAATTGAACTTTTAGACACCGCCGGCGAAGCCTTCGATATGGAACGCGTCCAAAAAGGCGAACTAACTCCCATCTTTTTTGGCAGCGCCATGAGCAATTTCGGCGTACAGCCGTTTCTGGAAGAATTCCTGCGCCTAGCTCCGGAACCGGCGCCGCGACGCTCGTCAGACGGATTAGTGCAGCCCACGGAAGAAGAGTTCTCCGCTTTTGTTTTTAAAATCCAGGCTAATATGAATCCCGCCCACCGGGATCGTCTGGCCTTTATCCGCATTGTTTCCGGTCATTTCGGCCGTGGCATGACGGTCAACCATTCCCGCAGCGGCAAGCCGGTTAAGCTGTCCCAACCGCAGCAGTTCTTGGCCCAGGACCGAACTATTATTGAAGAAGCCTGGCCTGGAGACATCGTCGGCCTTTTTGACCCGGGCGTTTTCGGCATTGGCGATACCCTTTCGGTCAACCGCAGCAGCGACTTCGCCTTTGCGGACTTTCCGATTTTCCCGCCGGAGCGCTTTTGCCGCGTCCAACCCAAGGACACGATGAAACGCAAGCAATTTTTAAAAGGCATTACCCAGCTCACCCAGGAGGGCGCTGTACAGCTGTTCCAACAAGACAATGCCCTAGCCGAAAGCTATGTCGTCGGCGCTGTCGGCCAGTTGCAGTTTGAAGTGCTGGAATACCGCCTTAAAAACGAATACGGCTGTACTATTTTAATGCAGCCGCTGCCTTACGAGCACGCCCGCTGGCTCGATGCCGGCAGTCAAGACGTAACCACCTTCAAAGGCATTGACCGCGCTATGATCGTACGCGACGCCAAAGACCGCAAAGTGGCGCTGTTCCAAAGCGACTGGGCGCTGCGCTGGTCTGAAGACAACAATCCGAAAATCGGCTTTTTGCTTTCGCCGCCAGAGCTGTAGGCCATGAACATCAATCGACGCAAAGAAATCCTCAACCTGCTCCTGCAGCACGGCTCTGTCAAGGTTTCCGTCCTGGCGGAACGCTTTGCCGTCAACGACGTCACCATTCGCCGGGATCTTAAATACCTAGCGGAAAAGCACGGCGTCACCCTCACCTACGGGGGCGCTTTTATCGATACGCCCTCCAGCACCTACCCAATCGCCGAGCTGACCCTGGCAGCCAAACGGCGGCAGCAGTACGAAGAAAAGCAAGTCATCGCCCGCAAGGCGGCTGCTCTCATCGAAAACGGCGATACCATCGCCCTGAACGCAGGCAGTACGGTAGAGTACGTCCTAGATTACCTGCCTTCGGCGGTGCAGCGCCTCAACGTACTGACCCTCTCTTTGGGCGTTGCTGTTAAGGCTAGCTCTCTGCCACAGGCCACGTTATTTCTGCCTGGCGGCAAAGTCCGTCCGGAATCTACGGAGATGTGCGGCAGTGAAACCGAACGGTTTTTGCGCCAGTTCAATGTGGACAAGGTGTTCTTCGGCGCGGCGGCGGTCCACCTCAAACGCGGCGTCACGCACCCCGTACCGGAAGAAGTCACAACGAACCGACTGATTTTGGATATCGCCGCCAAGCGCTACTTGGTCTGCGACTCCAGCAAATTTGACGGCGTCTCGCTGCAGCATATTGCAGACTTGTCCTTTTTCGACGCCATCATTGCTGACGATAAGCTGCCTGAAAGCTACCGCACTTACTGCCAGCTTAATGGTATCACGATTCTATAGGGAACTATAAATTTCGTCTAAAAATTGACAGTTCAGAAGGCAATTGACAGCTATTATCGGCTGTCAATTGCCTTCTATTTTTATGCCGCATTCGTTATTAGCAACGATTGTGCATCTCCTCGAGCCGCGTCTTTTCGTCCCGTACAGACGCTTCTTTTTTCTCTGCAAAGCAAACTTTTCTCTTGTATACAAAAGATTCCTTTCGTTCTCTTGACTTTTCTTACGTATTTCTATATCATTATTTTCAATTTAAACGTTATGTTATTATATCCTCACATTTTAGATGCACAAGCTAATGATCTCTCCAGTCATTGGCTTCTTCTTTTTCTCTCTTCAAACACTACATAACATGTTGCTTTTCCCTTGTTTATTAATTTCTTTCGCAAATTGCAAGTGCAAGTTGAACACTTTGGTAAAGTAGAACAGTAGTTTAAATTAAGCAGCATAAATAGAGTCAAGAAAGTCTTCGAAAAGGTCGTCTGGAGTTCGATAACCGAGGC
>NZ_JAQUZF010000042.1:0-20976 GCF_028691475.1 Anaeromusa sp. | reverse complement strand
TCTTATAGCTACCAGGCCCCTTGGTAGTTACCTGGACTGGACTTTCACCAGTTAGCAAATTACAGCTTTGCTGGGCACGCTCTAGTATAGGTACAAAAAAGCATCCCTTATGCAGGAATGCTTTTTCTCTCTATATTTTATGCCACGGCGCAAAGGCCTGCTGCAACTCTAGCACGTCAAATTTAAACTCCCGCCGCATCCAGACATCGTCCGGCAACTGCCGGCTGACTTGGTGAGACATCTCGCCCAAGGCTTCGCGAATAGCAGGCGGATGCGCCTCGCACGTAAAAGATGCATGATCCTGCCAAAGCTGCTGCTGGTGAAACCAAGAGCGCGCCTGTAATTGATTAGAAGCCTGCCCCCGCAGAATTTCAAGGGTAATGACAGGACTAGCTCCCGGCATTGGCGGCTCCGCTAAGGGTTCTACCAGCCCCTTGGCTCCATGATAACGCCACATACCCTCCTGCAAGGCATTTTGAAAAAACCGCTGAGCAAACTCTTCAATGCGCATGACCATACCTCCTTGTCACTTTCCGTAGACAACTTTACCAAAATTCAACAAAGAGGTAAACATGTATCGCGTAAATATTTTGTATTCTTTCCAGGTTTGTAATTATTCGTTTTGCAATTTTTGCAATAAAAGAGGCCTCACTGCGCCTAATAAATATAACGAACCGGCTACACAAGCCACTTTCCGAGGCTCTTGCTCCGCTAATTCCAGCAATCGGTTTACACCTTCTTCCCAGTCTGGTACCGCTTCCACTTGGTGCGGCGGAAAATGGCTTGCTAAATCACCCGCTTCTGCGGCGCGTTCCGAAAGCGGCCTCACTGCAATAACCCGGTCCTGCTCCCGCACCAAAAGGCCGGTAATACCTTCAATATCCTTATCCTTTAAAATCCCCAGCAAAAACAGTACCTCTCGCCCTGGAAACACTTGATCCAGCGTCCGCCGCAGCACCGCAGCGCCAGCCGGATTATGCGCTCCGTCAACCACCAACGGCGGTTGGGTGCGCAACACTTCAAAGCGCCCCGGCCAGCAAGCCTTTGCCAAACCGCGGGCAACAGCTTCCTGATTCACTGCGGTTTCCCTTACTGTTAACGCCGCCATCACCGCCAACGAAGCATTGTAGACTTGATGTTCTCCCACAAGCCGCGCCTGCAAAGGCCAACTAGATCCGTTAGGTTGCTGCAGCATCCAGGCAATTCCGGTTAAAGACACCGACTGCATCTGGGCCTGCCATTCTTCGCCGAGCACTTGCACTACCGCGCCGCAATCAGCTGCCCGCCGCCGGATAACCTCGAGCGCCTCCCCTTGCGCCGCCGTCAGCACGCGAGAGTTTTTCTTGATAATGCCCGCCTTGTGTTCAGCAATTTCTCGTACCGTAGATCCGCAGCGATCCTCATGCTCCAGCGTCACATTCGTAATTACCGCCACACGACTTTCAATGACATTCGTGGAATCCAGACTCCCGCCCAAACCCACTTCAATTACTGCATAGTCCACTTTCATGGCCGCAAACATGACAAATGCGGCTGCCGTCAGCACCTCAAACTGTGTCGGATGCTCCAAGCCGTCCCGCTCCATCTCTCGCGCCGCCGCAGCGGTTTGCTCAATGGCGTGGGCAAACACAGCCTCTTCCACTTCCAAGCCGTCAATGCGCATGCGCTCTGTATAACGCTCCAAATGCGGCGACGTATACATGCCTGTACGAAACCCGGCTTCTTGCAAAATAGCCGCTAAGCAAGCCGTCGTAGAACCTTTGCCGTTCGTGCCGGTAATATGAATGGTCGGATATTTTCTTTCTGGATGCCCCAAGCGAATTACCAGCTCTTGCATCCGCTCCAAGCCCAGGCGAATGCCAAAACGTGATAAGCCTTCTAAGTATGCAATAGACTCTTGATAGGTCATCGAAAAACCTCCTTTCAAAAAACCGAGTTAAAGAAACACGGAACACAGAGTAACTGAGCAACAGAGGAAAACAGAGAGAACAGTAGAAAAAGCTATTGGGATGTGAGATTCGAATAAAGCAATGCTTTCCCTTAAAACTAACGCCGCTGCCACCAGAGGGGGCAGCGGCGCATTGTACAGCTCCGCAGGTTACAACGTTGCTAAATATTCCATGCGCTCGCGGATTGCGCCTAATTTATCCTCGCATTCTTGGGCTTTAGCGCGTTCTTTTTCAACAACCGCCGCCGGCGCTTTAGCCATAAAGCCTTCATTGCCGAGCTTGCCAGTAATCCGTGCCAGTTCCTTGGTCAGAGACTCGCGTTCTTTAGAAAGGCGGGCCGTTTCTTTTTCTACGTCAATCAAGCCCTTAAGCGGCAAATATACTTCCAGCCCAGCTACAACTGTTGCCATAGCGTTTTCCGGTTTTTCCGCCCCCACTACCGGCAAAGTCACAGGCTCTGCCGCCGCCAATTGCCGGAAATAACCTTCGTTTTGCTGCAGCACGCTGCGCACTTCTTCGCTGCCCGCCTGCAAAATCACTTCACTGCGCCGTCCCGGGGGAACATTCATTTCCGCCCGCATATTGCGAATGCCTTTAACAGCTTCCATGATCAGGTTCATCTGTGCTTCTGCCGCAGCGTCACTCCGTCCCGCCTGCGAAGAAGGCCACGAGGCTTTCATGATGCTGCTGCCTTCATGCGGCAGATGCTGCCAAATCTCTTCGGTAATAAAAGGCATGAAAGGATGCAACAGGCGCATGGTTCCTTCCAAAACCTCCCACAGCACATACTGAGCCACCGCGCGCTGCGCTGCTTCCTCTTTGTTGTACAAACGCGGTTTGGCCATTTCAATGTACCAGTCGCAGTATTCGCCCCACAGAAACTCATAGACCAACCGAGCGGCCTCGCCCAATTCGAAGCGGCCCAGATTCTCGGTCACAGCTTTAGTCACATTGTCATAGCGGCTGAGAATCCAGCGATCCGCCAAGGTCAGCTGCTCTGGCTGCGGCGCTTGGCCGGTAAAACCTTCCAGGTTCATCAGCACAAAGCGGGAAGCATTCCAAATTTTATTGGCGAAGTTACGGCTGGCTTCCACGCGCTCCCAATAAAAACGCATATCATTGCCAGGCGTGTTGCCTGTAATCAGCATGAAGCGCAAGGTATCGGCGCCGTATTTTTCCACAACCTCCAAGGGATCAATGCCATTCCCCAGAGACTTGGACATCTTCCGCCCCTGACTGTCACGCACCAAACCATGAATGAAGACATGACGGAAAGGAATTTCCTGTTTGAATTCCAGCCCCATCATAATCATCCGCGCTACCCAGAAGAAAATAATGTCATAGCCTGTTACCAGCACGCTTGTTGGATAAAACTGCCGCAATTCGGCCGTATTTTCCGGCCAGCCCATCGTAGAAAAAGGCCAAAGAGCCGAGCTGAACCAAGTATCCAGCACGTCCGAGTCCTGCTCCACAGCGCCGCCGCAATGCGGGCAAACCGTCAGATCCTCGCGGGAAACAATCGTTTTACCGCAGCTTTCGCAGTACCAGGCGGGAATGCGATGCCCCCACCAAATCTGCCGTGAAATACACCAGTCGCGGATATTTTCCAGCCAGTTCAAATACGTACGACTGAACCGCTCCGGCACAAATTGCACCTGTCCGTTCCGCACCACTTCCATCGCTGGTTTCGCCAGAGGTTCCATTTTAACAAACCACTGTTTAGACACCAGCGGCTCCACAACGGTGCCGCAGCGCTGGCAATGCCCCACCGCATGAGGATGGCTTTCTACCTTAACCAAAACTCCCATCGCTTCCAAGTCCGCCAGGAGCGCTTTGCGGCACTCATAGCGATCCTGTCCGGCGTATTTGCCAGCCTCGTCGGTCATATTGCCTTCCGGGCCAATGACCACCACCTGCTCTAAATTGTGACGCTGCCCCATCTCAAAATCGTTAGGATCATGGGCCGGCGTAATTTTTACAGCCCCCGTACCAAAAGAAGGATCGACATAGTCGTCCGCTAAAAGCGGAATGCGACGATTCACCACAGGCAGAAGCAAAGTCTTGCCAATTAAATCCTGGTAACGCGCATCGTCCGGATGCACCGCCACTGCCGTATCGCCCAGCATGGTTTCAGGACGCGTCGTGGCAATGATCACGTAACGGCCGGCTTCGCCTTCCACTTCATAGCGCAGATGGTACAAATGGCCTTCTTTTTCTTCATGTTCTACTTCAATATCGCTCAACGCCGTGTGACAGCGCACACACCAATTGGTAATGCGGTGTCCCTGATAAATCAGCCCTTTTTCGTATAGAGAAACAAAGACCTCCCGTACAGCCTGAGAACAGCCTTCATCCATCGTAAAGCGTTCCCGCTCCCAGTCGCAGGAAGCGCCCAAGCTGCGCAGCTGCCTGGTAATGCGGTCGCCATACTGCTTTTTCCATTCCCAAACGCGTTCGATAAAGGCGTCGCGCCCTAAATCATAACGGCTTTTGCCTTCTTCTTTTTTCAGCATCTCTTCCACTTTAATTTGCGTAGCAATGCCTGCATGATCGGTGCCGGGCATCCACAGGGTATCGTCGCCGCGCATTCTATGCCAGCGAATCAAAATATCCTGCAGCGTATTATCAAGAGCATGCCCCATATGCAGCTGTCCTGTTACATTCGGCGGCGGAATTACAATACTAAAAGCATCTTTCTGCTCATCTGTTTCTGCGTGAAAGCAGCCTTCTTTTTCCCAGGCTGCGTACCATTTTTCCTCAACACCTTTGGGATCGTACACACTAGATAAGTTTTGTTCTGTCATGCCTGTTCCCCTTTCAATAATAAAAGGCCTTTTCATCCTTTTTGTAAGGACGAAAAAGCCTCATTTCGCGGTACCACCTTGCTTCTCCGGGTCGCCCCGGACTCTAACGGCTGTAACATAGCCGCCGACGGCTGCGCCTACTATTGGGTTCAGCGCAGCAGCTCCGGGAGGACCTTCAACCATCGTTTCCGTAAGACCTCACAGCCAAGGGCCTTTTCTCTGACCGCAATCCGACGCCTACTCTTCCCATCTTCACTTTCTATGCAATTATTTTTATCATACCTGCTTGCCCAATCCTTGTCAACACCACTTTGTTGACAACAACGTTCCGACTTTTCAATCTTGCATTATGTATTTTTCCAGTGTATGATCTTAACAAATACACCTCACATGAGGAAAAGGAGTGAGCTTTTCTTGCGCAGTGATATTGTAAAAAAAGGTTCCACCCGTGCCGCCCATCGTACCCTCTTCTATGCTATGGGCTATGGTCCTGAGGAGTTGAAGAAGCCCCTCATTGGTATTGTCAATTCCTTTAATGAAATTATTCCCGGTCACATGCATTTGCGTGAAATTGCTGAAGCTGCTAAACAGGGCGTTTTGGCCGCTGGCGGCACTCCCATGGAATTTCCAGCCATCGGCATCTGCGACGGCATCGCTATGGGCCATGACGGAATGAAATTCCCCTTGGCTAGCCGCGAGCTCATTGCCGACTCCATTGAATCCGTAGCAACAGCCCATGGTTTTGACGGCCTAGTACTCATCCCTAACTGTGACAAAATTGTTCCAGGCATGCTCATGGCCGCCGCCCGCCTGAACATTCCTTCGGTCGTTGTCAGCGGCGGACCTATGCTGGCAGGCCGCCATCAAGGCAAGGACATTAGCGTCAGCAATCTCTTTGAGGCTGCCGGCCGTTTTGAAGCCGGCAAAATTTCTGCGGAAGAGCTGGAAGAGCTCGAAGCCTCCGGCTGTCCCGGCTGCGGTTCCTGTGCGGGCCTCTTCACTGCCAACAGCATGAACTGCCTGACCGAGGTTCTTGGCATGGGGCTCCCCGGCAACGGCACCATCCCGGCCGTCTATAACGGCCAACGACGCCTGCTGGCCAAAAGAGCCGGTAAAATCATCTTGGATTTGGTGGCCAACGACATCAAACCGCGCGATATCTTAACGCCCGCCGCCTTCCACAACGCCATCGCCGTCGACATGGGCATCGGCGGCTCTTCCAACACCGTACTTCATTTACTGGCTATCGCCCATGAAGCTGGTGTTGCCTTGGCGCCGGAAACTTTCGACCAAATCAGCGCTAAAACTCCGTATATTGCCAAGCTCAGTCCTGCCGGGAGCCATCATCTGCAGGATCTGAATGAGGCCGGCGGCATCAACGCCGTCATTAAAGAGCTGGCGAAAAAGAAGGTCATTGATTTGACCGTCCGCACCGTCGACGGCACCATGGGCGAACGTGTAGCCCAGGCCGCTATCTTAAGGCCTGATGTCATTCGTACTGTAGAAGACCCGTACATGAATAAAGGCGGCATCGCCATCCTTAAAGGAAATTTAGCGCCTGATACTGCGGTAGTCAAAGAAAGCGCCGTGGCGCCGGATATGCTGAACTTCACTGGCCCAGCCAAATGCTTTGACTCCGAAGAAGACGCTATCGACGCCATTATCGCCAAAAAAGTGCAAAACGGCGATGTTGTCATCATCCGCTACGAAGGTCCCAAAGGAGGTCCCGGCATGCGGGAAATGCTCAATCCTACCGCAGTTATCGCTGGTATGGGACTCAAGGTGGCTCTCTTGACGGACGGCCGTTTCAGTGGTGCTACCCGTGGCGCTTGTATCGGTCACATTTCTCCGGAAGCCCGCGACGGCGGCCCTTTAGCCTTCGTCCAAGACGGGGACACGATTGAGATTGACATCCCCGGCCGCAAACTCAATGTAGCAATTAGCGATGAAGAAATGACCAAACGCAAGGCCGCCTGGCAGCCTCCAGCTCCTAAAGTAGACAAAGGTTACCTGGTCCGTTACGCGCGCATGGTCACCTCGGCCAACAGCGGCGCTGTGCTAAAGTAAGAGAATAAAGTACGAATATTGAACAAGAGTAAAGGGAGTAATCGGAGGGTACGAAAGAGGGTCACGAATTACATTTAGTTCTAAAACACAAACACTATTGTTCGGCTTAACCGCGCAATAGTGTTTGTGTTTTTATTTTTTAATAATTTTATCAATCGCACTTTGAGGTATTACTATGTTCGGGCTTTCAGCCACACAATACATAGAATTTCCAACTGGATCCAATACCTTCATATAAATCGTTGCTTTCAAACTTTTATCTACACATACAGGTGTATACTCAGAATTCCATTTTTCTCTAAAATCATCATAATATATTTCAGAAATAAACAAAGATACCGCAGCATTTCCTTTGGGCGGAATAATCGTATTCGGTGTCGCAGCGGGGTTTCCTGCGTCTTTATACTTCATACCCGAGACAAACGGTACCCCGGTAAATGTTCCTAACGCTAATGACGATTCAGACCATTTTATTACCATAAGCTTATCTGTAGTGTTAGTTAGTTCAACATCTACGCCTTGAACTCCTATTTCATAAATAATCCCTAACATCCCTGCTTTAAACCAGTAGCAATTAGGATTCTTTTCAGCATTATCATTCTGCCGATTACCAACGTTAAGCGAAGTAAAGTTTACAATTAATCCATTTTCACAATGTACCACTCTTTTTTCGGGTGTTTCAAAACAAATTGAACGCCATAAATCCTTAGTTCCACTACCAGTAACACGTCCTGCATTTGCAATTCCACCGCTAGTCATTTGTAAAATCAATACAAGCCCAACTATCAGTAAAACTATTCTTTTCATCTTGTCCCTCCTAATACTTTTTTCAATTCTGGAGCCATAGCATAACCTACAAAACACTATTGATAGCCACTACCATCAACGCGCCCAGTACCAACAAATTGATTAAACATCCTCCCTTGGTATAATAATGTCCCGCTCTACTCCGTCCTTTTATCCGCCGGCCGCTTCCGCCGCCGACTATCCGAAGAAGAAAATAGATAGCCAATAACAAAATTATTGAATCCAATTCATTCACCTGCCTCGTTAAAACAAGACTAGAAACATCCCAATTCCGCTGAAATGCCTTTTTCTTTTAATGCCTTAATGATTAAATTACCATAAAGGTTATCTGCATGAACAATCACCTTACACTTACAATCCACGTCTTTCCACTGCAACAACTGAGCAACATATCCCGCCCAGCATGCTTGCTCCTGCGGTGGAAATTCTAGTAAATCACAATCATATGGAGATAATTGTTGGTCTAAATCAACTAAACCATATCTCGCACTAATTACATAGCATCTTTCATACTGATTAACTGGATTTTCTACATAAGCCAAAGCATTGGCAAAGCGTTCTGATTCACTGTATAACTCTCTAGCGGTACACATGTACGGCTTTTTTCTTCTGGTGCAACTGATTAGCGCAACCTTTCTCAATTGTTCATCTTCTCCTGGAACTTTATAGCGCACCATCTGATATGTTTTTTCCCAATCCAAAGCCATCATATTAGCATCTTGATAGCGATCTTTTGCATTATTTTGAGTCGCTTTATCAATAAACAGAGAAACCGATTCTGGCACACGAACTTCTGCTAAAGAATCTCGAAGAATAACTCCTAAAGCGTATGTGTCTAACGTTTTATCCCGGCAAACCACCCGGCCCGGACTAAATGGATCTACGTTTCGGAATTCTTTCTCCAAATCATTAACTTTTCTTGATACATATTGGCACCAATCAAAACTAACAATCCTAACTTCACTATTTGGCGCTACAAGAATACTATCGGGACTAATCGAACCGTGAACATAGTTTTTAGCATGTATATATTTTATACCATTTAAAACCCTACCAATTATGTAAAAAAAATCAGAAAGACCCTTTTCATTAAAACTTGCTTTTCTAATCCACGAGCGTAATGTTTCCCCCTCAATATATTCTAATTTGAGTATTTCTCCTACAGGAGTTAGTTCATGCGAAGAATAATATCCTCCAATATTTGGATGCCCGTTAAAAAGCACACGTGATTTTTTTTCATTCCTAATTATTTCAGAATATCTTTTACTATTTACAAAAGGACGCTTAATCACCACAAGATGATTATCGTTACTCTCTCGATCAATGGCTTTATACGTCTGGCTATACCCATCTGATCCTAATAATTCCACGATTTGAAATCGTTCATCTAGCAATTCTAATGGTGCCAATACCCTTCGGTAATATTTTTCATCACTAATTGAATCGAGTTGATAATATGCTTTATAGTACCACCTTGTAAATTCCAAAAAATTCTTGAAAGCTGTCTCAACTTTATCTTTTTCAGGAAGTTTCATGGAATGACACCAATTCCTAGTAGAGCGAAAACTCTGTAGCTTATCACAATACCGATTTGCTTCATTAACTTTTCTTAGCGCATCAATCAAATTGAAAAATCGGTCATGAATGCCTCGCATAGGGTTATTAAGAATTCTAGGAATCCAGCCAATTTTTTCATCTTCCAATAAAACAGCTAAATCAACAAGCCCTGTTGCTCTACCTGTTTTCTTAAAATATCGGTATGCTTCTTGGATTATTCGAACCACTGGAACATTCCCTTTGTTTAACTTAGGACTTAATAAAACGATATCTTGATCTAATTGACTTATAGCCATCTCCTCAACTCCTTATTTTCAGCAACACAATCATGTTTTCTTACTTTCGTATTAATTGTACTTCCCTTTTATCTAAATCAACACGACTCACTTCCCAGCCTGCCTGCATCCAAGCACGAGCTTGGGAATGGGAACAGTCGTTTCCCCACCAAGCTGCATATTTATAGGCCGAATTAGGCAATTCAAATCCTATAATTTCTTCTACCTCGTCAAATGAAAAACTTACTGAAGCTATTTTTAACTGATTAAGACATTTTTGAAACTCATCATATTTTCCGGCTCTGCGATTATATTTTCTTGTTGGCTTTAATAAATCACTTTGCTCTAAATTTAACAATTGTTCGTCTTTCATTGATAAACCCCCGCCTCCTTCACAGACTTCATCGTGAGAAGAATGTACTTGAAGAAATTTATCAAATTGCTGTTCAGTAATTCTCCATATAGTACCAACTTTTATTCCTATAAGTCTTCTTTGCCGAAGCCACATAACCACCGTTTCTAAATCAACTTGCATTATTTCTGCAATTTCTTCAGGCTTATACATTTTCATTTCTTTCATATCCATCACCTTTTTTCACTACATTCACTTTTTATCCCCTTCGTTTTATCATATTTCACCACTTTCACTTTGTCAATGTATTTTACAAAAAACACCATTGGCTGACCGAAAAAGGTCGTCCAATGGTGTTTCTGTTTGTTTATATTACTTCCGCTTGTTTTGCAAATACTCATCCATAGCGGCGGCGGCTTTTTTACCAGCCCCCATAGCCAAGATGACGGTCGCTGCACCGGTAACAACGTCGCCGCCAGCAAAAACGCCTTCGCGACTGGTAGCGCCTGTTTCGGCATCAGCTACAATGTTGCCGCGACGATTGACGTCGAGGCCTTTGGTTGTCTGCTGCACCAGCGGGTTCGGGCCCTGACCGATGGCCATAATCACCGTATCCACATCCAGCTCAAACTCCGAACCGGGTACCGCTTCAGGCCGTCTGCGACCAGAAGCATCAGGCTCGCCCAAAGTCATGCGGATACAGCGCAATTGGCGTACCCAGCCTTCGTCATCTCCCAAAATCTCCACCGGATTGTTGAGAAGCTGAAAATCAACGCCTTCTTCTTTGGCATGATGCACTTCCTCCAAACGCGCCGGCAGTTCGGCTTCGGAACGGCGGTATACGATATAGACCTTCTCCGCTCCCAAACGCAGCGCTGTACGCGCGGCATCCATAGCTACATTGCCGCCGCCGACAACAGCGACGCGACGTCCCACATGAATGGGTGTAGCGCATTCAGGGAAACGGTAAGCTTTCATCAAATTGCAGCGAGTCAAAAATTCGTTAGCTGAATAGACGCCATTGTACTGTTCGCCGGGAATACCCATAAAATGGGGCAAACCTGCGCCGGTAGCAATAAAAACAGCTTCAAATCCTTCTTCTTCCATCAGCTCATCGATAGTATAGGTCTGGCCGATGACGACATTAACTTCAATATCCACGCCCAGTTTTCGCAGGGCGTCAATTTCCACCTGAACAACTTCATCTTTAGGCAGACGAAACTCAGGAATGCCATATACCAGCACCCCCCCCGGGCGGTGCAAAGCTTCAAATACCGTCACCTTGTAGCCGCGTTTGGCCATTTCACCGGCAGCGGTCAAGCCCGCCGGACCAGAACCAATAACAGCCACCTTCTGCGCGTCAGCCGCAGCCGGAGCCGCCTCTTCTTGTGGTACAGCCTGGTGCCGAGCCGTATCAGCCGTATAACGTTCCAAACGACCAATACCGACCGCCTCGCCTTTTTTCGCCAAGACGCAGTATTTTTCGCACTGTTCTTCCTGGGGACAAACGCGGCCGCAAACAGCAGGCAAACCGTTATAGCCCTTCAGGACTTCACTAGCTCCTGCAACATCGCCGGTTTTCAACTTGCCGATAAAACCGGGAATATCAACACCTACAGGACATCCCTGGCGACACGGAGCCGTTTTGCACTGCAAACAGCGCGCCGCTTCGATCAAGGCCTGTTCTTCGGAATATCCTAAAGTCACTTCTTTGAAGTTGTGGCCACGCTCTATGGCGTCTTGTTCCGGCATAGGCGTTTTTTTCAGTGAGAGTGACATTGGCATTGCCCTCCTTCATGATGGCCGTGGCCGCCGCAGCTATGCTCTGTATGGCGGGCTTCCTGGCTTTTATACATGCGCTGTCTAGACATCAGCGCGTCGAAATCAACCTTATGCGCGTCAAATTCCGGTCCGTCCACACAGGCAAATTTGACTTCTTCGCCTAGAGAAACCCTGCAACCACCGCACATGCCGGTGCCGTCAACCATAACCGGGTTCAGGCTGACAACCGTAGGCACGCCAAAAGCCCGCGTTGTTTCGGCTACACTTTTCATCATAATGACCGGTCCAATGGCCATGACCAAATCAATTTTCTTATCGGATTCCAACAGTCTTTGCAGCGGTCCGGTTACACGACCAGCCTCGCCATAGGAGCCATCGTCAGTAGTAACCACCAATTCATCGCTGACAGCAGCCATTTCCTTTTCATAAATCAAGAGGTCTTTATTGCGGGCGCCGATGATGGAAATCACTTCGTTGCCGGCTTCCTTCATGCCTCTGGCAATCGGATAGACAGGCGCTACGCCAATGCCGCCGCCTACACAGATAACCGTGCCCAGCTTTTCGATATGTGTTTTTTGTCCCAAGGGACCCACTAAATCATGCAAGCTTTGGCCCTGCTCCAGTTGTCCCATCAGCCGGGTGCTGGCGCCCACTTCTTGAAAAATCAGCACAATGGTGCCTGCCTCGCGGTTAAAATCGGCAATCGTCAGAGGAATGCGTTCCCCTTCTTCGTCCACGCGGACAATCACAAATTGGCCAGGCTGCGCTTTCTTGGCAATGCGCGGCGCCGCGACTTCAAAGAGCTTGACATCTGCTGACAAGCTTTCTTTACGTACAATCTGGTACATGCTTTTCCTCCTTCAGTGTTTAGAACAATCCGCTGATGCGGCCTTGCACATCAATATCCATGCGTTCCGCTGCCGGACGTTTAGGAAGTCCCGGCATAGTCATGATGTCACCGGTGAGCGCCACCAAGAAGCCGGCCCCTGCCGCCACACGCACTTCACGCACCGTGATAGTAAAGCCTTCCGGGCGGCCCAGCTTGCGCATATCATCCGAAAGCGAGTACTGCGTTTTCGCCATGCAAATCGGAGTCTTGTCATAACCTAAAGCCGTCAGTTCGGCAATGGCCTTATCCGCAGCTGCTGTATAATTCACATCCGCCGCGCCGTAGATTTCCTTAGCAATGGCTGCAATTTTTTCCTTGATCGGCTGCGCTGCATCATAGAGCAGCTTGAAGTCGCTAGGCTGTTCGCAGGCCGCCAGCACTTTCTTAGCCAGTTCTTCGCCGCCTGCGCCGCCTTTGGCCCAAACCTCAGACAAGGCCACTTCGGCGCCCAGCTTCTTGCAGCACTCTTCCACTCGGGCCAATTCCGCCGGAGTATCCGTCGGGAACGCGTTAATGGCGACCACTGTCGGTAAGCCGTATTTTTTCATGTTTTCAATATGCTTGGTCAAGTTGGCCATACCGGCTTCCAATGCCGCCAGGTTTTCTTGGCCCAGCTCCTCTTTGGCCACGCCGCCATGCATTTTAAGCGCTCGCACGGTCGCGACAATGACTGTCGCCCTCGGCCGCAGGCCGGCAAAACGGCACTTGATATCCAAAAACTTTTCAGCGCCCAAGTCAGCGCCAAAGCCTGCTTCGGTTACCACTACATCCGCCAGTTTCAGCGCATACTTCGTCGCCATCACGCTATTGCAGCCATGGGCGATATTGGCAAACGGTCCGCCATGTACAAAGGCCGGCGTATGCTCCAGCGTCTGGACCATGTTGGGTTTAATGGCGTCTTTGAACAACAAAGTCAGCGCGCCAGTCACATTGAGCTGCGCCGCTGTCACCGGCTTATTATCATACGTATAGCCCACAATAATCCGGCCAATGCGCGCCTTCATGTCCTCAAGATCGCTGGCCAGGCATAAAATAGCCATCATCTCCGAAGCCACGGTAATATCAAAACCGCTTTCGCGCGGCACGCCGTGCACCTTGCCCCCAAGACCGCAGATCACGCTGCGCAGCGCCCTGTCATTTAGATCCAATACACGCCGCCAAGTAATGCGCCGCGGGTCTATATTCAGCTCATTCCCCTGATGAATATGGTTGTCAAGGACAGCCGCCAACAGGTTATGCGCCGAAGTAATGGCGTGAAAATCGCCGGTAAAATGCAGATTGATGTCTTCCATCGGCACGACTTGGGCGTAACCGCCTCCAGCTGCGCCGCCTTTGATGCCAAAGCAAGGCCCCAGCGACGGCTCGCGCAAGGCAATGGCCACCTTATGGCCTAAGCGCCGCAGCGCATCTCCCAACCCGACGGTTGTCGTGGTTTTCCCTTCCCCAGCCGGAGTCGGATTGATAGCAGTCACCAAAACCAACTTGCCATCAGGACGATTCTGCACCGCCTCCCAGGCTTCTCTGGACAATTTCGCTTTATAACGTCCGTACAACTCCAGCCCTTCTTCGGGAATCCCCAGATGCTGCGCTACTTCTGCGATAGGTTTCATAACTGCCTCTTGGGCAATTTCCACATCACTCTTCACTGCAATACCCTCCTCCAAAATTCCTTCTTACCGTACCGCCAGCTGTGCCGCCTTCACCGTATTGGCCAGCAGCATGGCAATGGTCAATAGCCCTACGCCTCCAGGCACAGGCGTAATCGCCCCAGCTACATGCTGCACCTGTTCAAAGTCAACATCGCCCGCAAGTTTGCCGTTGGGCAGGCGGTTAATGCCTACGTCAATCACTACAGCGCCTTCTTTCACCATATCTGCCGTAACAAAATGCGCTTTCCCCACAGCCGCCACCAAAATGTCCGCCTGACGGGCCATAGCCGCCAAATCCTTGGTTCGAGAATGGCAGATAGTTACCGTAGCGTCCCGGGCCAGCAGCAATTGCGCCATCGGTTTGCCTACAATGTTACTGCGGCCAATGACTACGGCATGCTTACCTTTGATTTCCAGTCCCGCCATCTCCAGCATTTTAACGCAGCCTGCAGGCGTGCAAGGAACCAAATGCTCGTCCCCCACCGCTAAACGTCCCGCATTAAGAGGGTGAAAGCCATCCACATCCTTGGCTGGATCGATAGCCAGCAGCACTTCCTGCTCCACCGTCCGCAGAGCCTTGGGCAAGGGCAGCTGCACCAAAATACCGTGCACCGACGTATCTTGATTTAAGCCTGCGATCACGGTTAGCAGCTCTTCCTTGCTCGCCGTTTCCGGCAAGCGGACAATATCCGAACGAATACCAAGCTCCAAACAGGCTTTGTGCTTGTTGTTCACATATACCTGCGAGGCTGCGTCCTCGCCGACCAGCACCACTGTCAGCCCGGGAACCACACCGGTCTTTTCCAGCAGCGCCCCTGCGTCCCGCCGCACTTCTTCTTTAATCTGCAAAGCAAATTCTTTCCCCGACAAAATACGAGCGCTCATAGACAAGCCTCCTTTTCTATACGTAAAGACTTATAAGCGTAAAAACAAATACTAAAATACTCACTAACCCGTTGCGCATAAAATACGCTTGAGTCACCCTGCTCAAATCATCAGGCTCCACCAATCGATGCTGATACACTAGCACTGCTGCAGCACAGGCCACTCCTATGTAGTACGGCCAAGCCAAGGAGAACAGCGCGCCGGCAAGAACAAAGCAGAGAATGCTAAAGACATGCATCAGCTTGGCAAAAAACAGCGCCCGCCGCAAGCCAAAGCGCAGCGGCATGGAATGCAGCCGCTGTCGTCCGTCAAAAAGCACGTCCTGACTGCCATAAATCACGTCAAAGGCGGCAATCCAGATCGCCACTGCCAAACCCAAAATCACGATCGCCGCAGTTAGTTCGCCCTTTACCGCCATCCAAGCGCCGATAGGCGCAATCGAAAGAGCAAGCCCCAACACCAAATGGCAGGTCCAGGAAATCCGCTTCATATAAGGATACAAAGTAAATGGAATCACCGCTACCGGCGCCAAGGGAATGCAAATCGGGTCCAAATGGCTGGCGGCAAATAAAAACACTGCCAAACTGCCTGCAATTAGCAATACCGCTTCCCAAGGTTTCACTGCGCCCGTTACCATCGGCCGAGCCTTAAAGCGCGGATGCAGGCGATCATATTTTAAATCAATTAAATTGTTCAAAGCCAATGCCGCACTGCGGGCGCCCACCATGGCAACGGTTACCCACAGAAGATCGCTGCCCGCAGGCCAGCCCCCCGAGGCCAGCACCAGCCCCATATAGGCGAAAGGCAGCGCAAATACGGAATGCGACAAGGCGATATTATCCATGTGCGCTTTTATCTTACTCAAGGTTCAATTCCTTCCATTTCGCATCAACTCGTTCTTTGACCTCCTGAGACATGACAATCTCATCCGGCCATTCTCGGCTGTAGCCTTCGGACGGCCAGGTCTTCGTGGCGTCAATACCAACCTTAGTGCCCCAATTAGGCATAGGCGACGAATGGTCCAGCACATCCAGCGGCCCGTCCACCATCACAATGTCACGCCGGGCGTCAATGTTGTTGAACACGCGCCACCAAACCTCTTGCTCGTCTTGGACATTGACATGCTCATCCACAACAATCACCATTTTGGTAAACATCATCTGCCCCATACCCCAGACAGCATGCATCACCTTCTTAGCATGCTGCGGAAAACTCTTCTTGATGGAAATCATGGCGCAATTGTGAAACACGCCAGCTAAAGGCAGATTGATATCCACAATTTCCGGCATCTGCGATTTCAGCACAGGCAGAAAAATTCGCTCCGTCGCTTTCGCCATGTAGCAGTCCTCCATGGGAGGCTTGCCGACGATCGTCGCCGGATAGATAGGGTTCTTTCTGTGAGTAATGCAGGTAATATGGAACACCGGGTACTCGTCCGCCAGCGAGTAATAGCCGGTATGGTCGCCGAAAGGACCTTCGCGGCGCAGTTCATCCAGCAGCACATACCCCTCCAGGATAATTTCCGCGTGAGCTGGCACTTCCAAATCTACAGTCTCGCACTTCACCAATTCCACTGCCTTTTTGCGCAAAAAGCCGGCAAATACCATTTCATCAATATCCTTCGGCAAGGGAGCCGTCGCGCAATAGGTCAGCACCGGATCGGCGCCAATGGCCACGGCCACTTCAATGCGGTCCTTCCCGAGTTCCTGATGAGCCCGGAAGTTTTCCGCGCCATTCTTATGAATGTGCCAATGCATCCCTGTAGTCTGCCCGTCAAACACCTGCATGCGATACATGCCTACATTGCGTTTGCCATTACGAGGGTTTTTAGTAAAAACCAGCGGCAGCGTAATGAATTTGCCGGCGTCGTCCGGCCAACATTGCAGGATAGGAAATGCCTCCAGCGTCGGCGCATCCTTAATAATAACTTCTTTGCACGGGCCGGTCTTTACGTACTTAGGAAAGTTGATGGCGCTTTTCGCTTTCGGAATCAGCTTCAGTAAATCAAGCTTGTTTTGCAAAGAAATATGAGGCAAGCGAAAAATTTCCGCAATATCCTCAGCAATATCGTCGAGTTTCTCCGCTCCCAAAGCCAGAGCCATACGCTCCATGCTGCCGAAAGCATTCATCAAGACCGGCATGGTATGCCCTTTGACATTTTCAAAAAGCAACGCTACATTTTTCTCCCCGGTCATCTTAGAAACGCGGTCGGTAATTTCCGTAATCTCCAAATCACAATCCACTTCGGTCTGAATGCGCTTTAAAAGTCCCCGCTGCTCCAGATCGCGAATAAATTCCCGTAAATCATTATAGGCCACAAGCAATCTCCTTTCTCTCTCCAAACCAATATCTCTTGCATCTTGTCCTGCTGCTTTGCGGTTTCTTCAAAGCGCTGTATCAAAGATTTCTGCAGCAGGCTTCTGCGACGCTAAAAAGCAGGGAAGAATGCGTCCGCCGCATGCTCTTCCCTGCTGCAATACCTTTTTTGTCAGCGGCGCAGTACATAACGCACCACCCACAAACTCGCCTCATAAAGCAGAATAATGGGAATGGCAATCATTGACTGAGTAAATACATCCGGTGTCGGCGAAATAATCGCCCCCACAATAAAAGAACCTACCAAAACCACTTTGCGTTTAGCCCGTAAAAAAGCAGACGTAATAATGCCCATTTTCGCCAAAACAATTACAAACAGTGGCAGTTCAAAAACAAAGCCGAAAGGCAGCAGCATCGAAACAAAAAACGACAAATACTGTCCTAACGAAAACATCGGCGTTAGCGTTTCCGTAGCAAAGCCCATAAAAAACTGCGTAGCCGCCGGCAATACAAGAACATAGGAAAACAAAATGCCTACAAAGAAGAGCAGCACCGAAGAAGGAAGCAGCACCAGCAGCATCTTGCGTTCCTTCTTCGTCAATGCCGGTACGATAAAGGCCCATACTTGGTATAAGACAACAGGCAACGCCAACAAAAAACCGGCAAATACAGAAACCTTCAAATAAGCAAAAAAGGCTTCCATCGGATTTAAATAATATAATTTTCCCGCTGGCGCCGTAATCATGGCTACCAATTGTTCTGCATAAAAATAACAGACGCCGGAACCAACGCCCACGGCGACCAAGACAATTAAAATTCGCCGGCGCAGTTCTTCCAAATGCCCCACAAGGGACATTTCGTCTTCCTCCATTGGTGTTTCCAGCTCCGGCTCCGTACTAATTACGGCAGACTGGGATTCCTCTTCACGTTCTTTATCATCTGCGGACATGCGCAACCTCACTTTTTCTCCGGTGCCTGTTGTTCCTTCTCCACGGCTTTCACGTCAATAGTTTTAGACTCTTCCGGTTTTGTCTCTTCTCCTGCCACAGTTGTGGCCTTGCGAAATTCCTGCAAACTCCGCCCTAAGGCTTTGCCGACATCCGGTAATTTTCCCGGTCCAAAAACCACCAAAGCAATCACCAAAATCAAAACCAGTTCAGGCATGCTAAAGCTGAACATATTGCCACAACCCTTCTTAGCTATCACTTGCATAAATCCATGTATTTCATTATACCGTTCAACTAAAAAAAAGACAACTAAGAAGGGCGGCAGGCTTACGCCTGCCGCCCTTCTCTCTTCGATTGCTTAAGGTAGCATCCAATGCAAACTATACGCCTGCAAGTAGGTCAATACTGCCATAAAGATCAACATCGCAATACTATGTCCTACTGTAAATCGGAAGATGTCTCCTTCGTGGCCAACCATGCCGGTGGCAGCGGTGGCAACGGAAATACTTTGCGGGGAAATCATTTTGCCGCAAACGCCGCCGGAAGAGTTAGCCGCTACTGTCAAGTAAGGATCTACGCCAATTTGCTCGGCAGCGGTACGCTGCATGCTGCCGAAGAGCGCATTCGCCGACGTATCAGAACCGGTCAGGAATACGCCCAGCCAGCCAAGAATCGGCGAGAAGAAGGGGAAGAGAGTCCCCGTTTTCGTGAAAGCAAGGCCCATGGTGGAACTCATGCCCGAGAAGTTCATAATATAAGCCAAGCCGAGAATCATGGCAATGGTGCAGATCGGGAAAACTAACTGCTTCGTGGTACGAGCCAAGCAAGCCATCGCGCGTCCCAAACCATAGTTGGGGATGATCAGCAAGGACAGCAAACCGGAGAAGAAAATAGCCGTACCAGCCGCCGACAGAAGATTCACCGTGTAAATAGCGCCGTAAGGACTGTTTTTAGCCACAACTGGCGCCGCTTTGATGACCATGTTGTGCAAGCCCGGCCACTGCAGCGCAAACCAAGGCATTTGCTTATCAATATTCACCAAAACTTTTTTCAGGCCGATAAATTTGTCATCCGCCCACAAGAACACCAACAGCGCCAAGATTAGGTAAGGCGCCCAGGCGCGCAGCACTTCGCCAACACTGTACTGCAGCTCAACTTTACCTTCACCAGTTTGTTTTTCATCCGGGAATTTCCAGATAGTAGCCGGTTTCCAGATTTTCAGGAAAATCAAGAGACCGACAATGGTCACAACTGCCGAAGTGATATCCGGCAGATAAGCATTTACATAGTTAGACGTGAAGAACTGGGTGCCTGCAAAGCAAACGCCAGCTACAACCAAGGCGGGAAGCACTTCCATAGCCCGTTTCCAGCCAGCCATGGTCACGCACAACCACAAGGGAACCAAAATGGACAAGAACGGCAGCTGACGCCCAACAACCTGGCTGACATGCATCAGATCCAGATTAGCTACCTGCGCCGCCACAACTACCGGTATACCGATAGCACCGAAAGCCACCGGAGCCGTATTGGCAATCAAGCAAATACCGGCTGCATAGATCGGGTTAAAGCCCAAGCCGGTCAACATGGCCGCCGTAATGGCCACCGGAGTACCAAAGCCAGCAGTGCCTTCAATAAAGGAACCAAATGCAAAGGCAATGAATAAGGCCTGTAAACGCCGATCATCAGTAATGGAAGCCAAAGAATTTTTAATAATTTCAAATTCACCGGACTCCACCGTCATGTTGTAGACCCAAATAGCGGTGACAACAATCCAAACGATCGGGAAAATACCAAAAGCCGCACCATACAATACCGAATTAATTGCGAAGCCTGCAGGCATGCCCCAGGCAAAAATGGCAACAAGTACCGCCGAGGTCAAACCAAACGCGGCTGCCACATGGCCCTTGGCCCTCCGTACACCCAGCATAAAGAGAATGATAAATAGAGGAATAGCCGCCACCAAGGCAGAGACAACAATGTTACCAAGTGGATTATATGTCTGAACCCATGTCATGCAATACACTCCTTTGCTTCCTTATTCCATCTCCTTAAAAAACGGGATTTCAGCTTGTCTTCCTACTCATTGCCTTCCTGCGTCTTCTCGCCCCTCCTTTCCCGCTATACTTTGGAATGCAACACGGCAAGCCGGCGTAACCCGGTTACCTATTATTTCGCAATTTAGTGTTATTTTTTAATATTTTATATTTTTTCTGTCTTTTCATGTATTCTACTTACGTAACCAAATTCCTTCTCGCCCCTTATCCTTTTAACTACTCATGCAGAAGCACTACATCCTTTTTATTTCTTTATCTTTCTCCTATTTGCTCTCGTTTTCGAGATTTTTTAAAAAACAAAGTCTCATTTGCATCTGCTTTGTTTTTTGTATACTTTTATATTTTTTTATTTTGTACGATATTTTTCGTAATTTTATGTATGAAAGACCTAATCTTCCCTATTTACCTTTTAGCGCCTTATATAGTATAATTAGGTAAATTTTGATGAAAAATAAGAAAAACCCCTTTTGCGCTTTTCGTGTGTTTCGCGGTTCGTTTTAAAAATTCCGGTACATTAAAAAAAGAACGCCGCCGGCAAAACCGGCGACGCTCTTCCTTTTTAAACCGAGCCTTTAAGGCAACGGGGGCAGCATCCAGTGCAGGAAATAGGCTTGCGAATAGGTCATTAAAGCAACAATAATGA